>JACIYF010000003.1 GCA_014360065.1 Clostridia bacterium
CCGGGGTTTGGGCCACGTATTTCAAGGATTCGCCCACCAAAGCGCGAAACCCCAGGTAATGGTGAGTGGCCATTAATTCGTCCCAGGTGTTTTCTTCCCCGGTCGTGATCGGTCTTACCACCAGAGAGTCAAGGTTAATCTTCATGAGATGATTATAGATCGCAAAGAGGAAGAAAGCCAGATAAATTTTCCCTCATTCATGGGGCGGGTGGTATTTTTGACTTTGACGGAGTCCTGTCCCTCATTCATGGGGCGGGTGGTATTTTTAACTTTGACGGAGCCCTGCCTTCTCTTCGATCTTCTGGTAAAGATCGGCTATGGCCTGATCTAAAAACTCAAGGTGTGGACGCATACCGAAAAGTAGCTGAGTCGCCTCCGGACCAGCGGCCCAGCACCCTACTTAGCGCACGGGGCCACTCCCCGTGAAAGTGGATAAAGTTGGTCCAACTTTTTTATTATATTGCCATACTAAAGCAATTTTTCCTGCTGAGCCCAAAAAATCGTCTTACCGGCGCGACACATTCTCTTAACAGTGCGGATCTCCCTCTTCCGGGCCTTCTCCTTCTATCTGGAAGTAGGTGCTGGCTATATCCTGGCTATATCAAAGAACAGAAGGTCACCCGTTTTCATCTTCTGTTGGCGCCACCTAGCGGCACGAGTGTCTGTTTTAAGGGAGTAGCGCAAGACAAAGAAAAATTCGAGAAAAATCTTAGCCGAGGTTAATGCCTGGACGGACCCGAGTGTGCAATATTCTAATTGCAGACCTCCAGAGGTTTCTGTAAATAAAGTTACTTAGGAGGCGACAAAATGGCTGAGGTAAAAATCAGGGATTTGAGGGATTGGCTAGCTGAAGTGGAGAAGCTGGGGGAAGTAAAGCATATAACCTAAGGAAGTTGACCCCAAGCTGGAAATGGGCGCCATAACCTACATGAACGGCCAGATTCCCGGGCACCCAACTCTCTTATTTGAAAAACCCAAGGGATACAAAGGAAACTTCGGAGACGTGAAGATTTTATTTAACCCCATCGGAGGAAGCATCAACCGTCTTTCCCTGGCTATGAGAGCCAAACCAGGCCGTACGCCAATCGAGCTGGTTGAGTATATTAAAGATAATTTTACAGTTAAGATACCCCCAGTCACAGTAGATCCAAAAGATGCTCCTATTTACGAAAATGTATTAGAAGGTGATCAAATAGATCTACTTGCCTTACCAGTTCCCCAACACTGGCCAAGAGATGGAGGCAATTATATCGGCACAGCGGATGCCATTATCACCCAGGACCCGGAAACCGGCCGTATCAACCTGGGCACTTATCGTCAAATGGTTCACAGTAAGAACTGTGTAGGATATTATTCTTCACCAGGCAAGGACACGTTGCTTGACCGTGAAAAATGGTGGGCCATGGGCAAACCATGCCCGGTAGTAAGCGTCTACGGTATAGACCCGTTACTCTTTGTTATCGCGTCTACAGGGTTTCCGAAACAGGAGTCTGAATATGACTATGCCGGTGGCATTAATGGAGAACCTATTGAGGTAGTTCCTGGAAAGTATACCGGTTTACCAATTCCTGCGCGGGCGGAACTGTGTATTGAAGGTTTTTCCTATCCCAATAAGGGAATGCCTGAAGGCCCATTTGGCGAGTTCACGGGGTATTATGGACGTCCTGGTCATGCCAATACGCCCTACATCGAGATTAAAGCGATGTATTTCCGCAACAATCCAATTATGACTGCTGCATTAATGGCAGACAAGCCTGGTTCGAATGAGTGTGGTCTTGTCGTAGGGCTTATACGCGGAGCGAAGGTGTGGCGCGATCTGGAAGCCTGCGGCATTCCTGGCGTCAAAGGGGTATGGTCGGAACCTGCTGCGGCAGGCGGATTTGGCCTTACCGTAGTATCGTTGAAACAACAATATCCCGGCCACGCCCAGCAGGCTGCTGCCATTGCAGCTCAATGCGCTGGCGGCGCTTACTATTCCAAGTTTATCTATGTAGTTGATGAAGATATCGACCCGTCTGATCTCCACCAAGTAATATGGGCAGCCTCAACCCGTTGCCGGGTATCAGAAGATATCGATATACTTCGCAACACCTGGTCAACGTATCTGGATCCTAGCAAGAATCCCCCCGAAACTAGACCATTTGGTTCTAAAGCGCTCATTTATGCCTGCAAAGATTTTGCAAACTACGAGGTTTTCGCAAGGAGGACAGGATTAACTAAGGAACAGTACAACAACGTCTGCGCCCGTTGGCAAGAACTTGGGCTCCCCGGTAACCCACCTGCGCTAAGGTACTTTGACGACCTCAAGTAGTTGATGCAAATGCCTGGGGCGGTTCTACAAGTTACCTGTGTCACTTAGCTTGCAGAACCGCCCCTCTGCAAAAGTTGGCAGAGACGGTTCTCATTCAAGCAGAGCGCTAGTTCGTCCACTCAAAATCTATAGCTTAAAGCCAGCCGTAACCTCCAAGCCCTCCAAGCGCCTGATGCTTTTTGCCGGCAAGCAAGTCTTTTTCGGAAGTTTCAAAGACAAAAGTAGAATCAGTTTCAGAAAGAAGGGGGGACGCCGATGACATGGCCTGCAAGGGTGGCGGAAGCCAAGGCAGCAACACTGGATAGAAAGGTGTTGTGGCTTGGCATCGCAGTTTTATTGGGACTGATACTGTGGTTTATGCCTACTCCTCCTGGTCTTACTGTTGCAGGAAAGCATGCACTGGCAGTAGTTATCTTCACCGTCTTTTTATGGGTTTCAGGGGCTGTTCCTACAGGCGTGGGATCGCTCTTAATGATTGGAATTGTAATATGTCTGATGCCGAAAGAGGTCGAACCGGCCAAGTTCTTATCATTCTGGTCGCAGGACACAATGTGGTTTGTATTGGTGTGCTTCATATTTGGCGCTGTCATGCAAAAAAGTGGTCTCGGTAACCGTCTGGCCACTATGTGTTTTCTCTTCGCAACCTGTTTTTGATTGACATTGCTATCTTTGGCCTGAATGCTATCTTTTCAGTAGTGGGCATGGGCGCTTCTTTCCCTAAGATTGCCCTTCTTTTGCCCTTGGTCACCTCAGTTGCCGCTCTATCCGGTATGAGCAAGGAAGACCCCTATATTAAACACGTAGCGCTGATGATCAACGTTCTGGCCAACCAAACCGGTGTGCTGGTGTACTCCGGGTTCATATTGAATCCTGCGCTTGGACCGCTCGGCGGGTTTCAGGTCAATTACACCACTTGGTTCCAGTGGTTTTTTGTGCCCGGGCTGGTTTTAAATATTGTTTCATTTTTTGTTCTCTACTTCTTGTTCGTGCCTCGCCAGGGCACAAAAGGATTTGACCAAGAAGTTATCCAGGAAAGACGAAATGAACTGGGACCTCTAAGGAAAGAGGAGATTAAAGCTATCACCTGGCTGGCTTTCGCGGTCATTCTGTGGGCAACTAGCGGTTGGACTGGCATTCAAACCGGCTATGCGGCTGTTCTGGTAGCTGCCTTACTGATGCTGCCTGGAATAGGAATGATTAGCCTCAAGGAATTTGTTCAGGTAACCGATTGGAACACGGTATTCATGCTGATGGGAGTGCTTTCCATAGGAGCCCTAGGCGCAACCGGGTTTGCCAAATGGCTCTGGAGCCACATACTTCTCAGCCAGATGCCTGACAACCCTATGATAGTTTTGATAATAGTCTCGTTCCTGGTTGAAATACTTCACATCCCTCTGGGCAGCCTCGGAACCACGCAGGCTCTGGCCGTCCCGTCACTGGCAGCCTACGGGCCTACGGTCGGGATGTCCAACATACTGCTAAGCATTGTCGCTTACATGTCGATTGTTGGCCAGTTTTTCTTCGTCTACCAGAACGCTGCCTTGGTAGCGGGGCAGGGATATAGGCTTTGGAAGCCCAAGGATATTCTCAAGTTCGGAGTAGCTATGTTCTTCGTTACTCCAATTACTCTCGGCGTTATTCTCTACCCGTGGTGGGCGCATATGGGGTGGATACATTAGAAACGGCCTCCTTTGTCCGCAGTTGGCATATAACATCCGTGAGAAGGGAGAGGGGAATCCAGTGTCGAATTAAAACTGGTTAGATGAAAAGTTTGAGCATCTTGTGCTGCACGGGACTGAGCGTAAAGAATCGGCTTGTCAACTGCAGTCTTAACCTTGGGGGGAGCGGCATGGCCAAGTTTAAATCGCTTGAGAGCCCCCGCTTCGATCAAGCTTTGGAAGGGCTCATGTCCAGCCTAAAAGCAGAGTACGTAATTCTTAAGAAAAAACGCTTCCACGTTCTTTCGGTCGGCGAGAGTGGCTATATTTGGATAATCTTTTCAGGATGGATGCTGGCAGTTAGAAGTAGTCCGCAAGGCCGGGTGAAAGGCATGGGATTGTTCGGCCCCGGAGACATCTTGGGTGTCAGCGGCCTTGGTGGTAATTCGAGGGATGTTCCTCTTTATGCCGTGACCGACACCTTGGTTAAGCGTGCATTTACACAAGACCTTAGACGCGCAATGAAAGATGACGCCAGATTATGCCAGTACATGTTGAACTATATCTGCAGGCGTTATGCTGAGCTGCTTGATGAGTTGGAGGACAGTACCTTGTTACCGCTTGGGGATCGCGTGAGGTCCTTCCAGAATAAGATCTCAGAGAAAGTGCCGGGTACTGCTCACATCAGCTTGTCTGAACAAGTGGTTGCCTGGGCAGTGGGGGCTCACCCGGTTAGCGTTTGCCGTGCCCTGAAGGGCGAGTAGGTTTGTCTTCCTCAATACTATACCAATGCAGTAGTTCGATACGACTGTCTAAGTAGCCCGGGTGTGCAGAAACATGGGGCTCAACAGGTTGGCGGTTTGTTGCACTGATGCTTACTTTTTACAACAACCCTACAACTATTGATGACATGATCAACCACTTGATTGGGAAGATCATGAGGGTATTCAACCTCAACTTCGATGCTTTTGTTCCGTGGAAAGGGGTTATCGAATAGTTGGCGCGCAGCGGCACGACACCTCAAGCTACATCATACCATGTGGAGTGTCTAGAATGAGCAGGCGGAAAGACCAGCAGAGCTTATTGCCCATTGAAACTCGGAAGAACCAGCATGTGGAGATTGCCCTGAGCAGGGATGTGGAGCAGGAATTCTCCTGGGGCGGATTTCAGGATTATCAGTTAGAGCATTGCGCCTTGCCAGAACTATCACTGTCAGAGATCGATACTTCGACTGTTTTTCTGGGAAAACAGGTTTCTTTACCGCTTGTAATCTCACCGATTACCGGGGGCACACCAGAGACATTCACTATTCTACGGACGCTGGCCGAGGCTGCGGAAGAGAAGAAAGTGGCGTTGGGGGTGGGATCCCAGCGCATAGCAATGGAGAATCAGAGGTCAAGCGATTTCTTTCGAATACGGGATGTAGCGCCCAGCATTCCAATCTTGGCTAATCTTGGTGCAGTTCAGCTGAATTACGGCCTGACTGTTTGCCACTGCCAGAAGGCAGTTGATATGGTAGAAGCTGATGCGCTAGTATTGCACCTGAACCCTCTCCATGAGTCCCTGCAAAACGATGGTAACACTGATTTCCGAAACTTACTGCCAAAGATTGACTCTGTTATCAAGAGCATTTCTGTGCCGGTGATTATTAAGGAAGTCGGTTTTGGCATTTCATTACAGGTGGCGAGGAAACTTGCCAGCATTGGGGTCGCAGCAATAGACCTTGCCGGTGCAGGTGGTACCTCGTGGCCTTTGATCGAGTCATCCAGAGCCCTATCAAAAGAACAGCAACAGCTTGCGCTTTCATTCACATCATGGGGTCTTCCTACAGCTTGGCTTCTCGAACAATACAGAAAAGAGCTAAGGCCGCTTGGTGTGCAGATAATTGCGAGCGGCGGCATCCGAAGTGGCATTGATATTGCCAAAAGTATTGCCATGGGCGCTTCCATGGCCGGGATTGGTTTGCCTTTTTTAAGAGCCTCTGCCGATGGCACTGCATCGGTAACCCGTCTGATTGATCGGCTGAGAACGGAACTCTTGCTCTCGATGTTTAATACTGGATCTCCAAATATTAAGGCCTTATCAAAGGCGAGGGTAATTCCCCTGAGAACTTGATCTCTGTTCGTGGTAGCCTAAAAGGCCACTATGGTAACAGAAGGGGTGCTGTTCTCACCTGGCCCGGAACTGGGCGGCGGATCAATTTTGTTTGCTTGTTGCTATCTGCTGGGCTTCCATGCAGGCGCGCCTTCGCGGGCTTACCACGTTTTCATCCTCCGGCCACAGGCGGGATCAAAGTGACTTCATCACCGGGATTAAGCGGCGTAGCCATCCCTTGCAAGAACTGGATATTGCGACCATTCACCAGTACGGTGATGTCCGGGCGCAGAAAGCCATCTTTCAAAAACGCTTCTTGGCGAAACCGTTCCCCTAGCCGCTCTCCTAAGCGTTGAATGAGCTGTTCCACATTGGCGGCATCGCAGTCTACTTCTTTTTGCCCAGCCACCAATCCAAGAAAGTTGAGCAACCGCACCCGCATACCTGGTTCGCCCCCCTCAAGCAACTGCTCATCTTCTCCACTGCCGTCGTACAACCTCAGGCTGGCAAACGCAAGTAGCGTTAACTCTTGGAACTTGAGGTACTGCATCTTTCGACATCAGCCAACTTTTTCCTGCCTAAGAGAAACGATTCTCCTGCCCATGCCTGTGCGGTAGCGCCCATACTCTGGATGCCAACAATTGCTTGTTGCCGGTGGGGACCTTCGCCTTTCTGCCCTTCTCTATCGGGATCTTTAACCTTCGGTTACAAGAATTCCTGAACTATAGAGTCGCGCTTCCCGGACAGCCTGAAAAAGTCCACCGAGGCGGTGTAGAATCCCTTTCTCTTCAGCCGCCTCAGCACCTCGTGGGCGAGGGAAGTCTTGTCTTCCTCGGAGACCGGGCCACCGAGGGGAAATAGTTTTCCAGGCAAGGCCAACCCTCCAGTCCTGGGTTTCGTTTATTACTAACTACGTAACAAAATATTACATGATGGATAATAAGAGTACAATGGCCCAGCCGCCCGGAGTGCCAGTCAGGTGGAGCCGAAGTTATATCGCCCCCTCCTGCCGACACGTTCTACGTAGTGAAGCTTGAGTTCACCATCGTCGGCAAATTCCCTCGGTTGGCCCCAAGGGCTGTAAGTCCGGGGGCAAGGAGGCCCGGTACCCGCCCTGAATTGTGCGGGACTGGCGCCCCTTGCGCTCCACGATTTCCTAAGCTTTTCAGTTCCCCTTGAGCTTCCCGGCTATGGCAATGGCTTTGTCAGCCACTTCTTGAGGATTTCTGCCCAGGACTAGGATTACCCGCTCCAAATTGACCCGGTCGGGAGTGTCGATGACATCCGGGAGATAACTTTGCCGGGCCAACAGCTTGCGCAGTTCGCCATCAAACTCCTCCTCCGGCTGGATGAAATTGGAGGGCCCAGGCACGGCTACCAACCGGAGACCTAGGTCCCGACATGCCTGGCGGATAGCCGCCGTACTGGCAAAGTTGGCCACGCACCTGGCTTCGGGGAAAAATTCCCGCACTGTGAGGATGGTGCTGCCCATGCGGCGGGAGGCGCCCATTTCTGGCTTCCCCAAGGTGGCCACTTGCCCCCGGAAACGCAGCATGCGCCCGGGAATACCAGCTACATCATCTAAGCCTTTGGCATCGGCCGAGGCATAGGCAAAGTTGGCGCCAATTTCCGGAAGCAAATCGACAATATTGGCAGACTTCAGCCTTTCAATAGCCGCCTCTAGTTCAGCAATTAATTGCGAGTGGGGGGCTTCTTCAGTTGGCTCGTTGCCCTCAGTCATGGCTGCAAAAAATACTTCCCAGAAAGGATCTTCTGGGGGAGCTACCAATGGCTCCTCTCCGGTGGCGGTAACCCATGCTCGCCCCTCGTCCTTGGGTACTACCTTTCCAACTACTGAAGCTTCAATTCCGGCCTCTTGGAAAGCCCGCAGCATAGCTTCGGCTTTTTCGGGATCGCAAGTCATGACCATGGTGCCCTCGCTGATGGAAATGTAAGGGTCAAGTCCAAAGTAATCACAGGTCACCCGTACGTCCTCTGGAACTAAAACCTTGTCTCGTTCAATCCGCAAACCCACTCCCGAGGCTTCAGCCACTTCCCATAGCCCCCGGGCCACCCCGCCCTCGGTGGCGTCGTGCATGGCGTGCACTCCTCCCACCTGCATGGCAACGGCTGCGTCCTTCACCACCGACATTTGGAAGCGGCGTTGGGAGGCTTTCTCTATCAGCTCCAGCGCTACCCCATCTCGGCGCATCCTCTTGCCAAGCTCAGAAGCCAAGATCCCGCTAGCCTCAATGGCCGCTCCCTTGGTAACGATGACCGCATCGCCCACCTGAGCCCCGCTGGGCAGCACAAACTCACTTCCGGTTCCCCAAACAGTTATGCCGCCGATGGTGGGAGTCACTACCGAGGGATAAAAGCCAGTGTGCCCACCTACAATGGCAATACCTAGCTCGCGTGCGGTATTGCTAATACTTTGAACTAGCCTCCGGATGTAGTCTTCTGAAGTACCTGGAGGTATGAGCAAGGAATAGGTCATAAACTGAGGCTTAATGCCCAAGACAGCTACGTCGCTAGCGCCAATGTGAACGGTAAACCAACCGAAATCCTCGGGAGTAGAGGCGGGCGAAGGAAAAATCGGGTCCTCGGCAATGGCCAAGTACTGCTCGCCCATTTTTAAGATGGCGGCGTCCACTCCCATGGTAGGCCCTACCACCACCTGGGAAGATTCGGCTCCGATGAAAGGTAGAATGGATTGGCGAAAGAAACTGTCGTTAACTTTTCCGATCATGGTTTTCATATTGTGCATGGCAGGAAAGCTGCCCGTCTTCCTCCTTCTTTCAAAGTGGTTTTATCCCAGAAAGTCCTCGCCCCCGCCTAAAAAATTCGGCCCCTCACCTGGGTGGCGAGCGGCCGCTGTCATTTGCAATCACGGTCTATCTCTCCCTCCGCAGGTATTACCCTGATCAGGTTCAGCGGGTCAGGTGCTCACAGCCCTTTCTCAGCCCCTAACAGGGGCTCCCCGTCGTTTCTAAGTATGCAATTGGTTAAACTTCCTTGTGCTTACATTATAGCACCTGAGCGCTTCGGTGCCAACGCTTATTCTTCCACCTCTACCGCCGTACCGCTGGCAGTAATCATGAGCATTCCTTCCCGGACTACTTCATAGTCCAAGTCTACTCCCACTACAGCATTGGCGCCGGCCCGCCGGGCTTGATCCAGCATCTCGCTCAAGGCAATTTGCCTGCCTTCGGATAGTTTAGATTCATAGGCTCCAGAGCGGCCGCCAACGATATCAGTAATGCTGGCCAGAAAATCCCTAACGATATTGGCTCCCATGATGGCCTCCCCGAAGACTACCCCCAGATAACGCTTGATCCGCCTACCCTCAATGGTATTGGTGGTGGTAACAATCATTATTCTTGCCCGCCTTTCGCCAAGGGTTTCTGAGCGCTTTCATGTTACCACACTGCCCCCGCTCCGCCAAGGCTCAAATCGATAGACTCATGGTTACAAGTATGTTAGGATCAACTTATCCGATGGTTCCATGGTTCGAAGCTGAGTTGAGAGAGAAGGGCTCGCGATGCGCACCGGAATCGCCAACCTGCCCTTGCATGGGGGAAAATGTCCACCCTGGCTGTTCGAGCGGATGACCAAGCTGGCTGCCGCTTTGGTGGAAGTGATGGTGGCCGACGCCGGCCCGGATCGGGTACTGCAGCGCCTGGCCGACCCCTTCTGGTTTCAGGCCTTTGGTTGCGCTTTAGGCTTCGACTGGCATTCTTCTGGCCTTACTACCACTGTCTGCGGCGCCCTGAAGGAAGCCCTAAAGGGCAGGGAATGGGATACCGGCATCTTCATCGCCGGGGGTAAGGGCAAGACCAGCTTGCGCACTCCAGAAGAACTGAGGGATTATGGGGAAAGGTTTCCCCTGGCAACCAATCCCGATAAGTTGATTTATGCCAGCCGGATGGCCGCCAAGGTAGACAATACCGCCGTCCAAGACGGCTATCAGCTTTATCACCACACTTTCCTTTTCACCGCCTCCGGGTTATGGGCGGTAATTCAGCAGGGAATGAACGAGTCTCTACGTTGGGCCCGCCGCTATCACTGGCTTAGTACCAAGGTTAGCGATTTCACCTGCGAGCCGCACCTGGCCGTGTGCTGCGACCACACCGCCATCACCCTGAACTTGGTAGCGGAGGAGAGCGGGGCCGCCCGCCAGGTTATAACCGAAGTAGCAGGAGAAAAACCGGAAAAGACTTTAGCAGACTTAAAAAAGCTGGGCGAGGCCCTTCGCGCCGCCCGCCGACCCAAGCTACCGGCCGGCACTCCCGCTTCCCAAGCCTCGCTTACTTTGAGCCTTCCCGCTACCCATCCCATTACTTTTCGCGACCTGCACCCCTCTAGCCTCAACCGAGTATTACTCCGGACCTACTCCCGGCCGCCCAAAGACTTCAATCAGCTCCTAGCTACTGAGGGGTTGGGGCCCAAATCATTGCGCGCGCTGAGCCTCTTGGCCGAGCTAGCCTACGGCACTCCGCCCAGTTATCGCGACCCAGTTAAGTATAGCTTTGCCCACGGGGGCAAAGACGGCTACCCTTACCCGGTTGATCGTAAGACTTATGATCAATCGGTGGAATTCCTGCGCCAAGCCCTCAACTCAGCCAAGGTAGGGCGCACCGAGAAGATTCAAGCCTTCCGGCGCTTAGCCAAGTTTGGCTAGGGAGCGTCCGGCCTCACCTTTGCCGCAGAGAAGTGATTCGATAGCTGAGTTGAGCTTGCATGGCCTGCTGGAGGAAATAGATGAGGCCAGCCAGCATCAGCAAATCGCCTAAGCTGCTCCTCTTGGGAACTGGAAAAGGCACGAGGATAACATCCGCCAGCCATTTTAGCTTGGTCTGGTCCGAAATCAACCCGTGGGCCACTACCTGCCCGCTGGTCAGCTCATGGACCAAATTTGCTCCCAGGCCAGTTGCGTCTACTGGCATAATCCCTCCATTGGCGGCAATTACAGCCAGGTTCATCAGCGCCCCCAGGGCCAACAACCAAAAGCCTGGCAGGCGGTAGTTGGCAACCAGAAAGAGCACTAAGAGAGCGTACACGGCCCCATAGAGCCATAGCTGAGCTCCCCGGACCCAATCCCACCCCCAGGCCGGACCCCAGTCCAGCACTACCCTTACTAGTAAAGCCAATAGCGCTATCCAGATGGCAGCGACATCAATTGAAGCTAAGCGCCTCAAGCTACCCTTGCGTAACCAACCAATGATTAGTCCTAGCCCGATGGCTACTAAAATGATCAAATGGCCGTCTCCTCCGTAAAAACATTCATTTCCCTCGTTATACGCCTTTGCCGGCCGCTTCCCCTCTCCAGCCCAGGTGATACTACCTTAGCCGCTCCGTCCAGCACTCAATCCTTGGGTCGTGGGACTTGGCAGGGCATTGGTTATCGAGTCGGGACCAGGCCTACTCCTAGGTGGCATGGGAAGGAGCAGGCGCAGAAATCCCACCCGTAGAGGAGCTAATCTTACCCGCCACCTGGTGGTCAAATCCCAGGCGGTCATAAGCACGAATGAAGGCTTGCACCAGCGTGGGGTCGAGCTGGGTTCCAGCGCTAGCTTTGAGCTCCTCTAGGGCGGCCAACGGGCTCATGGCAGCCCGGTAGGGGCGATTAGAAGTCATGGCATCGAAGGCATCGCAAACAGCAATGATGCGTGACCCTAAAGGAATGGCCTCGCCGCTCAAACCGTGGGGATAGCCACCTCCATTCCAGTGTTCATGGTGGTAAAGCACGATTCGATAGGCGTCCTTAAAGAAACGCAGTTTCTTGGTAATTTCTGCCCCGACCGTAGTGTGGAGCTGGACCTCATTCATTTCCTTCTTGTCCAGCCTGCCCGCCTTATTGAGCACCCCGTCGCGAACTGCAATCTTGCCGATATCGTGGAGCAAAGCCACGTACCGCAATTGCTCCAACTCCTGATCGGGAAGATTGATCTCCTGAGCCAAGGCCACCGCATACCGTGCCACCCGCTCCGAATGGCCGTAGGTGTACGGATCCTTAGCATCCATGGCGGCGCTAAGGGTTTCAATGGTGTCCAGGTAATTCTGGCGCATATCTCGGTAAAGTTGAAAGGCATGACGGGCTAGAAGCAGCGGTATAGACAAGAGCAAGACCCCCGCCGCCCCCATGCTTATATAAACAGTAGCCAGCAAAACCCCTAGCGGAGCCAAACCTATGTAGTTGGGCACCGCCCAGCGAATGTTGGCGCTCAAGATCCGGTGGATGCGGTCACCGCTGGTCAGGGATATGATTACTATTACCGCCCCAGTGTTAATGACCAGACTTACTAGCACCGCTCCTATCAATGGCATCCAAGGAAATGGGCTTAAAACCGAGGCCTGTCCTCCTAGGCTTTCAAAGGCCAGCCCGCCCAAGCCGGCCGCCAAAGAAAGTTGGCCTAGGTTAAACAAATACTTATACCAAGGGATCTTGATTCCGAAGTTCTTGATGCTTAAGGCATCCGAAGCAACCACAAGTAGGGTGGCGGGGGCTGCGCCCCAGAGAATTAGAGCGGCAACGTAGAGGCTAAAGCCAACGGTTACAACTCCGCCCTGCGGCAGTTCGACCGGCAACGAATCCGCTACTACCAGCAAGATGAAGAACAGCAATAACTCCTTCCAGTCAAAACCCCCCAACCAGACTTCCCGGGCCAGATAGGTCAGAAGGGCTACCCCGGCTATGGTTATTGCTGCTATATAAATTCTAGCCTGCCGCGGTAGTTCGCCCACAAGTCATTTCTCCCCGGAGTTATCTGATCTCCAGCAGTAGCTGGCAACCCTAATTCCCACTGACTGTGTTAGTATCGGAAGCAGGCGAATGCAAGGTGAGGCTACGCTTTTATCTTCGGCTTAGGGATACCACTTGAAGAAGGCGCCGCCAGCTAGTACCAGCGTGACCAAAGCGGTGAGGATCTTCAGGATGCGCATCTTCATCCTGTTCACTCCTTCATCTTAAGCTCCGGCCTTTCGGCCGGGCATCGCTCCGCTTTGAGGTCCGCTCCGCTCTTTTCCGCTTCGCTAGGTAGCACTCCCGACCCCCGCATCCGCCCCCATCCGATACTTGCCGATCAAAACTCTTCAGCTAGAGGCAACTAACCCCCCTTCTGCAAAAGCGCTAACCTGCGATTGAGAGCTGCCAGTGTGGCCCGACCAGCTGCCTCCCGGTCATCGCCGTGGCTAAAAGCAGCTCCAAGCAAGGTCTCCACATCCCGGCCGGACACCCTACCAATGCAGACCAGTATAACTTCTTGTTTGGCTAGTACCAACTTGGCAATATCTTCGATAACAAATTGGCCGGGGTCCTCGAGATAGGCTTCCACCGCCTCCAAGGTAGCTACGGCTGCCAACCGCATCTGGTTGCGGGGCGTGCTAAGACCCGCAACCTGGCCCTGGTATACGTGTCCCCCCAGGGCTATTTCCACCCGAATCTCGGCCGAGGTGCCGCTCACGGTCAAGGTCATGCCCACCCAGCGCGGGCGAATGATAGGCAAGGGGTGGACCGCATCTGGCTCTTCCCCTTGAACCCTGGCCACGCTAATCTTACGATGGTCAACTTCCACCCCTAGGCGGGCCATAAGCGTCGATTCAATATCTCGAGCTATTTGCTTGGGATTAACGCCCGATTCGGCCACCGCATGGATCTCGGCAATCTCGCCCCGGAGATCAGTTTTGACTCTAGCAGCAATAATGCCCTTAATTTCTCGGATCACTTCCTCATACACCTGTGGTCCAGGTCCAAGGCGTTGCGGCTGCTTGACCTCATCCAAAAGCGCTTTTCCCTCCCGCACCAGTGTTGGCCTAGTATTCGACATAGATCCTAACTTTTCCTCTAAATCCAAAGCTAATCCAATAAAATTAACAAACAAATAAGCCGAGCCACTTATGCAAGCCGCTCGGTTGACTGCTTACATAAGTGGTCGGCTTATAATCGCAATCTGGTCGATCCGGCCTTTGAGGTCAGGCCTGGACTATTCGGGCTCGATCAATCCGTAGTTGCCGTCCCTCCGGCGGTAAACCACGTTGATCTCATCAGTTTCGGCGTTGGCAAAAACAAAGAAGCTATGCCCAACCAGATTCATTTGCATGATTGCTTCTTCTACCGACATGGGTTTGAGGGGAAACTTCTTGGTACGGACAATTTTTCTCTGTTGCTCTTCCGCCTCCGCCTCGCCCAAAGCCAAGTTATTGGCGTTGACCAGATTTTTAAGGCCTTGCTCCCGCACCCGCTTGGCCAGTTTAGTCTTGTGTTTCTCTATCTGTTTCTCTAGCTTCTCCAATACCAGATCGATCGAGGAGTACATATCCCCCGTCTCTTCTTCGCCTCGCAAGATCAAGCCGTTCAGAGGAATCGTCACTTCGGCCACGTGGCGATCGCCCTCAACTGAGAAGACTACCTGCACCTGGTCTAGAGAGCCAAGGTAGCGCTCCAGTTTTCCCAGGCGCTTGGCCGCGTAATCCCGAAGCGCATCAGTGACGGGTACGTTCTTGCCACGTGTAATCAGCTCCACTATGTACCTTCTCCTTTCCCTTGTGTTACCCCACCGGAAGCTGCTGTTATTGCTTCCAAACTGGATATATTATTCCCTTTATTTGGGTAGAATCCTTCAGTCCTTTCCCTTGGTTGCCATATACTAGAAGCCCCGGTGCCTAGCACCGGGGCGATTTGGCTAACTTCGGATCGGCTCGCGTTAAAGCCTTACTACGTTAGCAGCCTGTGGGCCTCGCGGACCTTCGACAATATCGAACTCCACTTCCTGGCCTTCGTCTAGGGTCTTAAACCCCTCACCTTGGATGGCAGAGAAGTGAACAAACACGTCACTACCGTCATCCTTGGTAATAAACCCATAACCCTTCTTTTCGTTGAACCATTTGACCTTGCCGTGCATGTTGAAGCATTCCTCCTAAACTTAACTCCCTCGGCCTTTAATCTGGCCCGCGAGTGACTTCATTATAACCCTAGCTACAGATACTGTCAAACTTTTAGAACCACTTGTGTAAATTTCCAGCCGGGTCGCTGGTCCTCGCTGGAAATCCCATGCTGAGCCACCTAAAGCTCCATCTCGGCCTGCGATGACTGGGAAAGCGGCAGGGCACAAAGCAAATATTTCCGGGCCAGCCCCTTCGCTCCCACCGACGCTAAAACATCGGCTATTCGCAGGTAATCTTGGCCCCGGCGAGGCGAGATCAGGAGCTCTAATTCATCAGCCACCGCCTGCTCGCCGCCAGTCGCTTTTACAACCCGAGCCAGAGAATAAAGCGGCGGCAGCCAAACCGGGTTGGACTTTAGCGCTTCCCGAAACGCCCGGGCAGCCTCCTCTTTGTGGCCCAAGCGCTCCCAGGCCAACCCCAGCCCGTGCCAGGCCCGAAAAGTGCCAACCCCATTGACCCCGCTATAGTGGGCGGAAGCGTCTCCCCATTGCAAACATGACTGATAGGCAAGGGCTGCTAGTTCCCATCTTCCTTGCTTAGCCAAAATCTCGGCCTTCAGGAACAACAGGTCGGTGAAGCCGGGAAACTGCTTCAAAGCGTTGTCGATCCAGGACAGGGCTGGTTCCAGCTGGCCCAGCTCCATCAAGCAGATGGCCCGCTTATAAGCTACGTCCGAGGCGTACCCAACCGCCTGCTCTAGCCGGAGATTGCTTAGCTGCTTTAAGGCCTCTTGGTATTTGCCCTCCTGGAAGTCTTCCACTGCCAACGCATACTGCCAGTAAGGGTTGGCTGGGTCCTGCCTTCGGGCTCGCTCGAGCAGCCGGCGGTTGCGAGCACTCTTCTTTTTCGCCCCTACCCGCGGATCCAAATAGCCATAATGAAGGATAGTCACATTAGTAAAGCGAATGCTGTCAGGTCCAGCTTGCTCCCGGATGGAGTCAATTACCTGCTCGTGAATTATGCCTCTAAACCTATACTCGGGCCGGCGCCGGAACAGCCGGCAGACATTGTCGGTCACAAAATCAGGTCCCACCGTTGATCCGTAGTAGTTGGCTATGCGTAGGCAATAAGCCTCCACGTCCTGGCGCCAAAGTAGCCGTCGCAGGACTGGGATATCCCTGGCTTGCAATTCCTCATCGGCATCCAATACCAAGACCCAGTCGCCTCGGGCCTGCTCCAAGGCATAATTGCGAGCACGAGCGAAGTCCTCGGGCCACGGCAAGGAAAAAACCCGGGCTCCCGCCTGTTTGGCCACCGCAATAGTTCCATCCCTGGAACCAGTATCGACTACCACAATGTCGTCCACCGCCTGGACAGCGCTGGCCAGACACCGCCCCAGGCTTTCCTCTTCATCGCGGACGATCAGGCACAGGCTGAGGGTAGGACGAGGAGAGGTCAATGTCTCCACCGCCTGGCGTAGCACTTTAAGCTCAGGCCACCGGCGGGCTAAACCACGGCTTTCCTCAACCCACCGGTCAAGCCGGTAGCGTATCAGTCTGATCCAACCCTCCTCAACCCATGGCGTCGCCTTAAGCTGCGGCAGTATTTTCGGCAAGGCACAAAAGGCTTCGTCCTCCCCTCCTTCCCCCAATTGCAGTACCCGAAGAAGAGCTTGAGCTGCCGCTTCCAGTTCCCCCAATTGGCAACAGACTCTGGCTAAAGCAATCAAGGCTCTCCAGCTACCTACCCCCTTTTCGCTGGTAAACCAAGGCGGAGCATCCCCCATGGCCAGGCAGCGCTCCAAAGCCTCCTTTGCTGCGTCCAGCTGCCCCAGAGCGCCTAGGATTAACCCCTCCTGAAAGGGTAGGTCAGTATAGGCAGGAAACTTGGCCTCGGCCTCCCGGCAAGCCGAGAGTGCCTCTTCTAAACGGCCCAAAGCCATCAAGCAATCAATGCGCCTCTTCTCCAGCAACGAGGCAAAGCTCCAGGCCGGATCCAGGTTTTGGCGTGCCTTTTCATAGCTGGCCAGGGCTTCTGTCAGCTCACCAGCCCGCTGCCGTTCCACTCCCAGGTTGAAGAGGACAAAGGGATCATGCGGCCGCTCAGCTAATTCCAACTGTAATAGGCGGAGATTGCGGCGAATCTTGTCTCCGCTAGCCACTTGGGCGGCCAGGTAGCCAAAATGTTTCACTCGCACCCCAGCTATTTCGATGCACCCTTGGTTAGCAGCCACAATGCTGGGCAGGATCTGCTCGTGAACCCGGCCCTGCCAGCGGTACTGGGGTCGCCTCCGAAAAAGGCGCAAAGCTGGGCTTACCACTTGCCGGCCCCGGTCATCGATCAGGCTATGGATTACAAGAAAGTAGGCCTCTACTCCCGGCCGGGATAGCAACTCCTTAAGGAGAGGAGCATCCTCAGGAAAGAGAGTCTCATCGGTATCAAGAAATAGGACCCATTGTCCACCCGCCTTGGAGAGAGCAAAGTTGCGAGCAGCGGCAAAGTCGTCCCGCCATTGGTAGCGATAAACGCGCGCCCCCAACCGCTTGGCCACCTCTTCGGTAGCATCGTTAGAACCGGTATCCACTACCACTATCTCATCCGCCACTGCTTTCGCACCAGCCAGACAAGCCTCAAGGCTTGGGGCCGCATCCTTGGCAATAACGCAAAAACTTAAGCTGGGCGGCATTAGGAATCACCTCGAGATAGGCGCTCCAGGCTCACATCAATTGCCTCTTTCAGCGCCGCCAGCCGCAAGCTTTCGGGGAACTGGCGTTCCCCGTCTGCTAACCAAGCCGCGGCCTCCCGTAACCGGGCTTCTACCAAGAGAAGGCTATTCCTGGGGGTGGGATTGAGCTCCGCTGCTTGTTGGTAGAAGATGGCTGCCTCTCGGTGGAGTCCTTTAGCTGTGCAGATTCTACCCATGGCCAAGCACATCATTTCATCAGCTACTTTGGCTTCCAGCGCCTTGAGGTAAAAGTCGGCCGCCTCCGCTACCCACCCATGGCGGTAATAAAGGTGGCCCAAGCGAAGATAGTCCGCCCCACCCTCTAAAGCCGTGACTATCCGCAGGGCCAAATCCACGTGGCGACGGGAATGAGTCTCCAAGAGCCGCCCCAGAAGATTCCAGGCTTCCCCTCTCTGTTCAACATCCCCGGGCTTGAGCTGGGGCGGAACGGAATCCGCCTCACCCCCCAAACAATAGGAGTAGGCTTGCCAGACATCAGCAACCGCCTCCGTGGCCAGGGATGCTAAGCGCCGCAACAATGAATTCATGAGGCGCCAGCGCTCGCCAAGCGAGGCTGCCAGGATAGCTAGTTTTAGGGCTTCAGAATGGGAAGGACTGGGGAGCCATGCCTTTAGCGCCATGCGCAAAGCTTCTTTCCAATGCCCAATTTGCATCAGGCCCCGAGACTTCAACAGATGCCAATCCTGGACCCCGCCTTCTTCCCAAGCTGGATCTTCGGGAGCAGGAAGGAACATTAACGCCGCTTGGCCTTCTCCGGCATCCAATAGCGCCTGAACCAGGCTCTTTTGTCCGCTATGAACGCCAGGAGATGTCAGCTGCCGAACCGCTTCCGCCAGCTTCGCTCCCCCCAACCCCCGGCCGCGTAGCTCGCTTATAAGGCCACTCCACGCTCCCCCGTGCTCGGGCATCAATTCCAAGGCCTTTAGAAAGCATTGGGCTGCCTTTCGTCCCTGACCCAGCTCCCCATAAATCTGCCCAAGCATCGCTAGAGCAAGGGGACCGTTTACCCCCACCGTGCTCACATAGCGACGAGGAGGATCGGCCATTTGGCAACAATGCTCCAGGATCTGAATTGCCTCCCGGTAGCGGCGCAGGCACCTTAGGGCCAAGGCCCGCAGGTAAAAAAGCTCCGGATAGTCGGGAAAGCGTTGGCACTCTTTCTCGAGAACGCTCAGGGCTTGCTGTGCGTCACCAGCATCCAAGAGGGCGATGGCCAGGTGACGCACCAAGGTGGGATAAAAATTGGTCTCACGGGGTAGCCGGTGGTAGAGCGGCCAAAACAGCTCCAGGGCCCCCTTGACATCCCGCTCTTGATAGCGAGTGATCCCCAAGTGATAACGCAAGAAGACGTCATTGGG
Source organism: Clostridia bacterium (assembly GCA_014360065.1). NCBI lineage: Bacteria > Bacillati > Bacillota > Clostridia > Clostridia bacterium. Next base: position 19,051 of record JACIYF010000003.1, read on the forward strand.
GGTACAAGCCAGCGCTGCCTCCAGAATGACTCGGTTCCGAGCTGCTTTAGCCGCATTCTGTGCTTGTAGATACCCGTGGTGGCGGACGACTACCTCAGCTTCCAGGATGCGGGCTTGAGGGCGCGCCGACAGAATTGACGGCAGTATTTGTTCGTGGATAGCCCCAACAAAGGCATATTCAGGCCGGCGCCGGAAGAGACGCAGGTTGAGGTGGCGTAACACCTGAGCCCCTGGCAGATCAGTAGTAGGGCTTTCCACCTGAAAAAGGTAACCCTCCACCTGGTCCTCAGCTTCCAGCAAGCTGGGTATCAGCTCTTTTCCACCGGCCAATTCCTCATCGGCATCCAAGATCAGCGCCCAGTCGCCGGTAGCTCGGGATAGGGAGACATTGCGGGCCCGGCTAAAATTTTCCTGCCACGGGTCGTGGTAGACCAAGGCTCCCAACTGCTGGGCCAACTCCGGGGTACCGTCATGGGAGCCCGTATCAACTACGATGACCTCATCCACCAGACCTCGGGTGCTTTCCAAGCAACGCTTCAAGCGGGGAGCTTCGTTCTTTACGATCATACAAAGACTTAGGGTTGGCCGTCCTGGCATACCCTACCACCTTCTTCTTAAAGCTAAACCCCTCGCGCCTAGACTTGCGCGTTGTAGAAGATGTCCAGCGTAGTGGCGGCCGGAGCAGCATAGGCAATCCGGGTATACTTCATGAACACCCGGGCCACATAGGCTTCGATGGTGCCAGCCGCCAGGGTCTGAGCTGCGGTATCGATATACCAAATATTGGCATCCGGACTGGCTTCAATGCGGATGGTAGCATCCTGGGTGCCGCTGTTATAAACGGCAAAGGTGTATTTGCTCATTTGCGACGTGTCTTGAGCTGGCACAAATGAGTAGTCAGTGCTGGTGGCAACGTTGAGCCAACTCAACTCGGTAAAGGCCCGAGCCTGCAGATTGGTCTGCAGGTTGTTGTTGGCATCCTGGGCCAGCGGCGAATCGGCCGAACCATATACCCGTACGTGGTCAGAAAGAGTCAGGTCCCGGATGTCTAGATTGCTAGCGGTTACGCTTACGACATCAGAAATGCTGGCCACCTGGAGCAGGCCGTCGCTGGTCTGCGCCAAGGCCGCGCCTTGATTGCCATAAACCATTACATGATCAGTAAGGGTCAGGGCCCGGATGTCTAGGCTGGTAGCAACGACGGTAACCGCTTCCGAAATGCTGGCAATTTGCAGAAGCCCGTCGGTAGTCTGGGCTAAGGCAGCTCCTTGGTTGCCAAAGATTTGGGTGCGTAGCTTTTCCGGCTCGATGTTGAACACAACATTGTTAGGCATTTTGCTTCTCCCTCCTTTCTGGTTGGCCTTTCCTTGTATCCCGTTCTCTATCCAGGTTATGAAAGAAATAGAAGCGAGGTGCTTATCCAACTGCAAAGATTTAGGCCTGGGACTGAAACCATATTACTAGGGAAGTGGTGGTTATGGCCTGGTAAGCCAGGCGGGCATAGCGAAGAAAGAAGCGAGGAGCAAGAACCAGAAGCTTTCCTGCCAGTATTGGTTGTTCCGGCGTATCATCCACCCAGTTAAGACCATCGGGGCTAATCTGCATCCTAACCGAAGCAGTGGCAGCGCCGGTATTCAGGACGGCATAGGAGTAGACCCGAAGGGTAGAAACATCGCGATCAGCAGTAAAGGCCCATGTTGGTGTGGCTGTGACTTCTTCCCTAAATTCAGCATAAGCCCGCTGGGCCACTTGGACCTGAGCTAAGCCTTCTGTAGTAGTAGCCAGCGGTGAAGGGCTGCTGCCATACACCCGCACCCCATCGCGAAGGGGGCTAAGGTCGCGAATGTCCGCAGCAACCGTGGCCTGAACGGTTATGGGCAGGGGCCCGGCCAACCGCACCGGCTTTAAGATCTCCCCCACCGTGTCCACATGGCGGACGAAGACTCGACCCTTCTCATCCAAGCGCAGCGCCCGGACGGGGTAAAGGCGATAGGCCTTGATTGCTTGAATACTGATCCGGCCCGGCCCAACTATCCCTACCTCTAGCCAGAAAGAGGCGGTACCGCTGGCGGTAGTAAAAACCCGAGTAAAGGTCTCCGGCTCAAGACCTGGTCTTAGCAGGAATTCGATCTGCGTGGTCAGATAGCCAGCCGCCGTACCCATGTATACCCGCAAATAGCATTCGCTGCCCGGCGGGTCAGCCTGGAGTTGGACCTGAACTTTCCAACGCTGGATTTGGCCAGCCGGTACCGCTACCTCTCGCTCCTGCAGCACTCCTGCCGGCGGACCCGACGGGTGGACGATGACCACGGAACGCGGCCCAGATGGGGTGCCAACCCACTCCCAAGTGGTAGCGGCATCGCCTCCGACCCGGAGCCAGCCATCGGGAAAATTGGGTTCCGCCTCCTGGGCCCATTGGAAATCACCATTATAGACTTGGTCGATTAGCTCTCTGCCTCTATGCACCTGTGTCCCCCAACCCTTCCCAGGCTTCACTGCCATTGTATGCCAGACCTAGGTAAAGGGTTAGCGAATCGCCCAAACCCCTGTGGCAACAGCCGCAGTTTTGGGGTTGTGGGCAAGTTACACTCAACTCTAATTGGGCTTAGCGGGGAACAAAGTGCTGGGAGTAGAATAGGTCGAACCAACCGGTTAACTTCACTTGCCTCAAGCCGTGGTTGATCTTGGCCCTTAGGAATTCGTCGTCTTTCCCTATGGCTATGGCCAGCGGTATCTCTGAGCTCTCCTTGGCGGAGTCCGCCGTCGAGTCGGCTCGCAATCCGCTTTTTGTCAGCTCCAAGCCAGCCAGCACCAATCCCGCCTGAGGATGGCGATCCAGGATGTATACCAGCGATGGCCGGTCTCCGAGCAGTGCTTGGATTTTACCCGATAGCAGATCTTCCCAGGCTTTATCCAGGCTGGGATAGGGTTGGAGCTGAGCGTTATTAGGCAAGCCCTTCAGTTGCTTCTCCTTTGCCAACTGAGCAGTCGGCCCTACCACTCCCACCTTTTTTCCTGCCAAATCCCCTAAGGCTTTGATGGTGGCGCCTCGGGGCGCACAAAGGGCCAGCCTAACTGTCAGATAGGCATCTGAAAAGTCAACCTCTTTGGTAAGCCCCTCGGTAGGAGAAAGGGCGCCAATGGCTGCATCGATGGTTCCAGCTTTGAGGGCTGCCCATAAGCCTTCTTGATCCAAAACTTTGACTTTAACTTCCATGCCTTCCGCTTGAGCTATAGCCCGGATCAGTTGTAGGTCGAAACCAGTGAGCTCGCCGGTTTTCGCATCCCGATAAGTGAATGGTGGATGGGTGGCAGTGGTACCTACCCACAGAATGGACTTAAGCCCGGCCTCTGGCTGGCGAGCGGCTGGCTGGCTACCACACCCCTGTAGGCTGAAGACCGAAAGACTAGCCACCGCCAACCATAGCAAGGCTGCGATTATGTATTTCCCCTTGTTACCCTCATCCAATCCCAACCAGCCCCTTTTTCCCAAAAGTTTCCTCGCCCTCCGCTCCGTCCAGCCCTCAACCGTTCGCGCAGCCCCCGTTTGGTTTTTCATTGCTCGGTTACGGCGCCTGGCCGCATGGAACAGCACGGAGAGAATGAGATGACCCTCCTCTAGCATTCCATGAGGAGGGCCGGTGCTATTCGCCGTCGAAAGACCCTAGCGCAATTCGACAAAGTGGATTAACGGGGCTTGGGATTCTGTGGATAACCTTGTTCATAAGTGCCCTTTTCGGGCCTCTGGCTGTGGATAAGTTTGCGGATATGCGAATGTCGGCGGAAATGGAAATTTCTGTAGCGATCGCTGTCGAAATTTTATTCCCATTTCCAAAACCGAACCGCTACCACTAAGGTGGCCACCGCCCAGGCCACCAGAACCAAAAGGTCGGTGGGCAAAGAGTACAGAGGCGTAGCTTCCACCATGACCTGGCGCAGGGCATCGCCCAGGTAGGTGAGGGGCATGGCCTTTAGCACTGGCTTTAGGAACGCCGGCATGAATTCTACTGGGAAAAAGATGCCGGAGAGAAACATCATGGGGAACTGCACCACGTTGGCCAGCCCCACCGCGCTTTCCTCAGTCTTGCACAGCGACACCAACAGATATCCCAGGCTTACAAAGGTAGCCGCGCCCAGCACTACGATCCCGAGGACCTTGAGCCAACTGCCAATGACGGTAACATGGAAGACCAGATAACCAATAACCACTATGGTTAGAGTCTGCACTAAAGCCATGAGGAACCGTACACTGATCTCCGCACCTAGGAGCGTCCACCGAGGCAGCGGGGTTGCTCCCAGGCTCTTTAAGATTTTCTGTTCCCGCAAGCTGACTAGGTGTAAGGCCCCAAAAATACCTAGCTGCATAAGAGCCATAGCCAGGATGCCCGGGAGGAGGTAATCAATGGTCCTTAGTTCCTTGGGTTGGACTGCTTGGGACTGAACCCTAAAGATCTGGGGGCGATGGGTGATGCCTCTCTCGATGCCATCCAAAACTTGCGCGATTACTGGCACGAGTACTTGCCCCGAAGCCTGCTGGCTGGCATCGTAATATACGGGTATCTGCACCGGCTGGCCGGAGGTCACCGCCGGCCCCACTTCCTCGGGTATAACGATTACCGCCCGCCGGTCCCCCTTGGTCAAAGCATTGAGCTCCTGGTCCCTGGTTCCTTGGTGAATCTTAAACGAAGCAATTGACCCCAGGGCGCGGGATATCTGCTCAGCAACCGGGTCTTGGGACTCAGCCACCAACCCAACGTCAAAGCTGCTGGATCCCTCGTTGGCAAAAACCGCTCCGAAGATGAGAATGAATATAACCGGGAACACCAGGAACCAAAAGATAGCCATCCGGTCCCGGACCAATTCTTTGACATTAGCCACAAACAGCTCGGCGAAAGTCTTCATTCCCGGATCCTCCTGCCTGTAAGCTTTAAAAATACGTCCTCCAGGGTAGCCCGCCTGACCACCACATGATCGATGGGGCTTTGACCGGTGGCTTCTTTTTTCCTAGTTGCATAGGCCATCAGGGCGGCGATGGTACCAGCCACATCAGTACTGTACAGGGTAACCTGGTCGCCCTCCACCTGTACCCGATTTACCCCTGGCAAGTGCTGGAACTCATCTCCATCAGTAGCCGGAGAATTGGTAAACTCGATGGCTTGCTCTCGAAAATTCTCATCAATCAGCTCGGACGGCGATCCACAGGCCAATACCCGGCCATGGTCAATGACCAGCACCCGGTCGCATAGATGCTCCGCCTCATCCATGAAATGGGTGGTGAGAAAGACGGTCTTGCCTTGGCGCTTAAGATCCAGGATGGCGTCCCAAAGGGTGTGGCGCGCTTGCGGGTCCAGACCAGTGGTGGGTTCATCTAAGAACAAGATATCACCGCCGCTGACCATCGCCAGCCCCACTGCCAGGCGTTGCAGCTGCCCACCGGACAGGGCTTTAGTTTGGACGCGAGCTTTATCCGCCAATCCTACCCGTTCAAGTATTTCTGGTAGCGAGATTTTCCGAGGATAAAAGCTGGAAAAGAGCTTTAAAGTCTCGAGGACAGTAAGGCGGGGGTACATCCCTCGCACTTGCAACTGCACGCCAATGCGCGACTTTACCGCTTGTGGCTCGCGGCCAGGATCTTTCCCCAATACCAGGACCTCGCCGGCGTCCCGCTCCCTTAAACCTACTAGGATCTCCACAGTGGTGGTCTTGCCGGCGCCGTTTGGTCCCAGCATGCCGAAAATTTCCCCGCTTTCCACCGCAAAGTCTACCCCGTCTACGGCCCGGACTGGGCCATAGCTCTTACGCAGTCCGGAAACGGTGATGCTTTCCACCTGACATAATCCCTCCCCACTAAGGCGTTTCCCCAGTAATCATTACACCATTAAGCCCAAAATAGTTTCCCAAAGCCCGGTTAAGGTTAACGCGCCAAGGCGATACTAACGCTGGTAAGTTAAGAAAACGAGAAACTTGGGTAAGAAAAGGGGTGAGCCCACTAAATGTTGCTGCCGCTTACGGCCAAAAATGTGGTTTTGAAGCTGCTCGGGTTCGGATCAGTTTTGGCACTGGGAAAGAGTTTGCGCCCCACCCTCTACCCGTCGGCCCCACCCATCCTGGCTACTGCCACAGTCCTGACCTTGGTAGGAGCGGTAGCTGACCTAGTGATCGTGCCTAAATTGGGCAACCTGCCTTCACTCAACCTTGGCTTTCCCGGCATGACCAGCATAATCTGGGGAACGGCCAAGCTGTGGCCCAGAACCAACGTTTCCTTGGCCCAGGCAGCTACCTTAGCCCTTATGGCAGCCCCGATTGAGTACATCTTACATAGGATGGTTTTACAAAATATAGGCCGGCAAAGCGCCGGCCACCGCTAGCTGGATCTACCTTCTCTTAGAAAGGCAGCCAGAGCTTTATCCGCCCCCATGATATGCTGGGTTAACCAGTCCACCACCTTACGGTTGATAACCACCACCAACCTTAGGGTAGCCCCTTCACTCTCAAACTGCTGCTTGAGATTGCCGATGTCCTGGATAAACTGATCGTGTAACTGCTTGTGGGTTGGGTACTCAGGGTAATGATGGTCTTGTTGAAGTTTCTCCTCAGCGCGGAAATGGGTTTTTACATAGTCTTCCAGGAAGTTGAGCATTTCTTCCACTACTTCTTTGCCTTTACCTTGGTTACATGCCTCAAGCAGCTGGTTGATCCGCTTGATCAATTCCTGGTGCTGCTGGTCAATTAGGTCTACACCGGTGGCAAGGCTGGCGCTCCATTGCATGGCCAAGACGTCCCCCCATCAAGTTAGTTGCCATAGAGATTCGGCGTTGGCTCTAGTTTTCCTTCACTTTGCTTTAGGAGCTCGATGGGGTGGACGGCAGATATGCCGGTGTGGCCCCAAAGCTGAACTTGGCACATCCCGCACTCGGTGGCTACCAGACGGGCATTGCTGGCAGCCAAGGATTCAACCAAGGAGCGGGCGATGCGCCGGCTAGCCGGATAGCGTTCTTGCTTCAGGGCATAGGTCCCCGCCGCCCCACAGCAGCTATCCGCTAGCGGTACAATATTGAGGCCGACCACCCGGCGCAGTAGCTCAAGTCCAGGAGCTCCAATGCCCTGGGCGGCCAGGTGGCAAGGCAGGTGATAGGCCACCGGCAACCCCGGCGGCCGGGGCGACCGCTGACCGCCGGTTACGGAATTCTCCAAGACAAACTGGCAGGCGTCGACCACCGACCGGCTTAGGCTAAAAGCAGCAGGTCCCGGAACCAGGCTAGGATAAACCTCCTTTAGCACTAGGGCACAGCTGGGGCATAAAGCCAAGACCGGCAGGTCCGGATGCAATGCCCTGCCCAGAGATGGAGACGGTAGCAGAGTCAGCAGCTGCTCAAAGTGGCGCAGGTTACTTCCGGCCCACCGGGTCGCTTGCCGGCTGTCTCCGTTGGCCAGAGCCGGGAGGCCACAGCAGGCTGAATCCAACAGATAAAGCTGGCATCCCCATCCACTAAGAAGTCTTTTTAAGGCCTGGAAGGCTTGAGGTCGGCAGTAGCGATAGAAGCAACCCAGAAAGACCGCCACTACTTGCGGTAATGTTGGGGTGAAGCTACTTAGCTGGCCGGGCCGGTCAAGGTGGCCAGGTTCAGGTCCGGCCGAAGCCGGTTGAGCGGCAGCTACCCTAACCCACCCAAAGGTAGTTTCCGGGCGGGAGCTAAACCGGGGTAAAGGCTGGTCGGGGCTTATTCCTAGCCCCCAAGCCAAGGCCTTCCGGACCAGGTGGCGCCGCCCTAGCCAGTTAACGACCCTGGCCAGCAGCGCCGCCCATCGCCCCCACGATGACCCCCGAGCCAAAAACCACTTGCGCAAAGATAGCATAAGACTAGGGAGCTTAGCTTTAGGCCTCCAGGACTGGATCAGATCCGCTACTGGTACTCCAGCCGGGCAAGCGATTTGGCAGCGCCGGCAACCGTTGCAACCCGCCAACGCCGAGTAGGGCGGCACCTGATAGGAAGGATGTCGTCGCCACCAGGCCACCAGCGACTTGGGACCAGGAAAGGTGGGGTCTATACCATAAACCGGGCAAGCATCTAGGCAGATGGCGCAGCGCAGGCATGCCTCAAGAGACCAAGAAGCCCGAGCTAGCCCATGTTCTTCGCCCCAGCTTGGAACTTGCTGGCCTGTTGCCATGACGCCCACCTACCTACCTACTTACTTACTTACCTAGTAAGCTTTGGCCCCTTTTATCTTTTCCCAGCGGCGGCTTGCAGGCCGGCCCAGTAGCCAGTTATGACCGCCACCGCATTTCCCCACCACCGCTGGGTGAGATCGATTCCCGTACCCACGGCCGCCCTGCCCGCCGGCCAGAAATTAAAGTTTATCCAACTTGGGTTCTCTTGAGCTAAAACTGTATCCCGAAGGCCGCCGGCCCGGTTAACCTCCGCACCTCCGCCTACCAGCCCGCCAGTTGCCAGGATTAAGCTCCGGCCTTCGGCCCCATATGGGGCACCAATGCCAGTGACTGCCGCTTGCCACCTGTTCCCTACCCTTTGAGCTACCACCGGAAAGCCAAGCACCAGGGTTATTCCCAGTTCCCGGGCACGTTGCCGCAAGGCCTGAGCCACCCGCAAACCCGACACCGACGGCGGCAGCGTAGGTATTTCCACCACTCGGCAGCCCAGCAACGCTTCCAGCTGCCCTATGATCGAGCTACTCTTTCCCAAACCCAGGACCGCCGGGAAACCGAGGGCGTCTCCTCGACGGGCGACTGACCCCTTGCTCATGAGGGCCTGGCGGATCTGGCGGCCTAACCTTAACAAGCAGGAAGGGTTCTCGGAAAACTCATTCTCGAAATACCGGGCCAGTTGGACGGTCGACCAACCCTGGACCCCAACGCCTAAGTCTTTTAGTTTTAAGCGCACCAGGTCCAATCGGCCATCCCAGTCCGGCTGAGCCATCAACGCTGGGTAAAAGCCTTGCAACTCTTCCCAAGTGATGATCGGAAACCGGGTAGGATTGCCTAGCTCCGGTGGCACCAATAAGCTCTCCGGAGCCCCCCATACCGGTACCCTATTGCCCCAGGCGTCAATCATCCCATGGGGAGTTCCTTCCTGGCCGACCCAATAAGGCAAGCCTGCCGCCAAAAGCTCTTCCCGCAAAAACGCCAAGGCTTCCAGGACTTGCTCCGGTGTTAATCTCAGCAGGTGAGCTAGCTCTTCCAGATTGGGGCGGCTGCCCGGCGGCCCAGCCGTAATGGCACCCGAGGAAAGTTCCAGCAAACCCCACCCTTGGGCCAAAACGGCCACCCGTACGCCCCGCCGGGCAGCCGCCAGGGCTGCCACCAGCCCGGCCAACCCGGCCCCTATTACCAAGACATCAAATCGCTTCCAGTAGTTGGGCTTGAAGGTTTCCCTTGCAGCGGCCGGCTCCGCCGGCTTCGCTGGGCCAGGAAGCGCAGACTCCCAAGCCGACCTGGTCTCCAGCAGGCCTTTGGCCCCCAACCTCAACAGCTCCGCCTGGAGCAACTGAGTCCCCCGCGCGACCGGCTGCATGCCCCGAAGCCGCTCTTCCCAGAACTCCCTCAGCTGCAGCCGCCCCTCCAGGGGCGAAAGCAGTCCCGCTGCCACCAGCTCTCCTGCCGCCCGGTACCCGCACCAAAAGCCCTGACAACTGCCCATGCCTAGGCGGGTCAAGTGCCGGATTTTCACTAGACTAACAGCTTTGCCCTGCCCGCTTCCCTGGGATGGATGGCCAGCAGCGCTAAGGAGCATTTCTTTGGAAACCCCTTCGCATTCGCATATCAGGCCTAGCTCCCGGGCTGGCTCCAGCTTTGCCCCTGTCAGCTTAGCCTCAAGCCCATAAGACTTTCCCATTATAACCTTTCTTGCTTCCTTCGCGCCGGAGCCGAACATTATTAAGTCAGCAGCCTTCTCCGCCATTAGCCGGGCAGTTATCAGCTTCCCACCTACTACCGAATAGAATCCCCATAGCCCTTCTTGTTGCCCGTGATCGATGATATGAAAATCCCGGCTTATGGCCCGCCCCGATTTAGCGTTGCCTTTACAGCTGCTATTACCGCTGCCGCCAGCCCCGCCGCCAACCGGCTGCCCAGCACCTGCCTCCGCTGCCGGAGCACATAGGGGCCTAACCCCCGAAAAGGCTCTGATCAGGCGTTCCCGATCGAGCGCTGGTATCAGCTCCCGTCCCAGCTGAAGCAGCTGCTCAATCTCGGTGGACGTAGCCTCAAAAGCACTGGGCTGCTCCACCGCTAAAGCGGTGGTGCCGAGAATCGATGCCGTACGGTGGGGCAACAATATATCTCCGTCCCCTGGGGGTCGCAGTCGATTGAGAGCCCGCTGCACTAATCGGCGGCCAAATACCAAAAGGGTGCCTTTGGAAAGAGCCAGGGGTACCTTACAATTAGCTAGCTGGGCTACCTGGGCCGCCCAAGCGCCGGCCGCATTGATTATGGCCCAACCGGGCAAATACTGTTTTTCCCCGGTCCTGGTGTTGGTTGCCCATACCCCCGCCGCTCGACCCTCAACCACCTCTATGGCTTCCACTCGGGTGTGGGGATAGTACTCAGCCCCCCGGGCCAGGGCTTCGGCTACCACCTCCCGCACCCACAAAAAGGGATCGATGGCCCCGTCCGGCACCTGATAAACAGCCGTCACTTCTGGACTTAAGAGCGGTTCCTGTTCCCGAGCTTCAGCTAAAGCGATGGAGCGGACTGGAATACCAAGGTGGCGACAGCCTTCCAGCCACTCCTGGACATAATCAGGGTCATCTTGGGCCAGCGACACAAACCAGCCCCCAGTGGGATCAACGGCAAAGCTGGCCAGGCGGCGCAAAATTTGATTCTCCCGCCAGCATTCCTGAGCAGCAGCCGGATCGGTGACAGCATAGCGGGCTCCGCTGTGGAGAAGCCCATGGCATCGGCCGGTGGCCCCAAAGGCCAATTCTTCCTGCTCCAAAAGGCTAGCGGCAACCCCTCGCCGGGACAATTCCCAGAGCAAAAGCGATCCGGTGGCCCCACCCCCGATGATTATTACTCGTCGGTCCTGGCTTTCAATCACTACCTGCTCACCCTTTGATGCTCCCATTCACCTTTAGTGCCTGCCAAAAAGAAAAGCCCTACTGGCCTGCGCCCCTACAGCGCCGGCTCGTAGGACTTCTCGCCTTCTCCAGCCCTAACTATCAACTTTATAGATACAAGATATAGATACAAGAATAGACATACGCCACCCGGGCCGAGAATCCTGCCTGCAACCCCACCCCATTAGTCGCCAGTATAATTCCAAACTGCCCGGTAGCTAGTACTGACCGCCAAAGCTCCAGCTGCCAGCGCATCCCTGGCTTCTTGAGGCTTTCGGATCAGTCCTCCGGTAATGATGGGAAGCTTAAGCGACTGGCATATTTGGGCAATAATCCGGGGCGGGAGCACCCCCGGCAATATCTCCACCGCGTCCGGGTGGCAGGACCGGGCCATGCGCACCCCAGTCCGAATAGCATCAGTATCTACCAGGAATAGTCGGATTATGCTGAGCAGGTTTTCCGACTTTCCTGCCTCGACTAAATTAGCCCGGGTGGTAATGAGGCCGTCAGCACCCAAGCGGGCTAAGTACCTGACTCCTGCCGCATCCTTACCCAGGCCCTCAATTAGATCCAAGTGCACCAGGATGAACTTACGCCGCCGGTGGACGCTCTCAATGGCTGCCGGTAGCGACATTAAGTCGCCGCTAAGTAGGAAGATGGTGCGCAGGCGAGGATGGCTTACCACCTCCGGTAGGTCTTCTAGCCGCCGCACCGCAGCGATGAGTGGAAAGGGACCTACCAATTCTTCTAGGCTTGGTTTCTGGGTTGACCTTGACGGCCAGCTCTCCGTGGTCATGTTTGCCCCCTGCCTACCCGCCCTAACCAGGCTAGCATTCCAGGCTAGCATCAGCTTGTCAAGCCCGGCCAGGACCATTATATCCTGAATATTGCCGGCCCGCCACTACCCTTCCACCCTCGCTGCCAAACGGCCAGGCTACCTTGGTGACAGCAAGGGTGGAGGCGGGCCAGCGGAGACTCCCAGCCAACGAGGGTGCCAGGAAGCATAGTTCGCCAGCGCCCAAACTTCGTACTTGAGATGCTAGGCGAAAGAACCGATAAAAAACTTTTCTTATTTTCTAGCAGGAATGCGGGCACATTTGTTTAATTATAATAGCGTGGAGTTTTCCGACCTTTAGCATCGATAACTTGACCAAGGCCGGGCTGGGAGAAGGCTGAGACAGCCCTTACTAAGCGCCAACCCAAAACCTAGGGCGCTCTGGTAAGGGCTTACTTAATTCCTGGGTTGCTATTCTAAGGCAGTGCCTTATGGGAGTAGCTGCACAAGCAGGCATGAAAAGGCACGTAGGGGATGCTGGGGCGCTGGTCCGGAAGCGACATTAAGCCGAGCGGCTAAGCCACCTTAGCGACGGCGAGGGTGGAGGCAGGTCAGACCCAGCACTCAACTCACGAATCCAGGCATGAGGTCCGCCTTGGGCAGGCAGCAGGTTAATTAGAGTGCTGTGGTCTGCCGGCAGTTGAGTGCTGGGGGAGCCGGCCACGGACATGGAAGTCCGATTGGCCGGGTAGCCTGCCGGAACCTGAGCTGGAGCTTTAGGTGGCTCCGCGCAGGATTACGGAGCGGAGGAACAGCGGGCCAGCTGGAAATATGCTTTTGGGAGGAGGCAAAGAAAATGGAGGAAGGCTGTAAAGTAAAGCTTTGGTCGCCATCGGAAAATCTTTCTCCCCGGGTCAAGAAGCTGCGCGATGAATACTTTAGCTACCCCCACCGAGAATTTAAGAATACGGTTCTAGCTTACACTACTGGAGCTCCTTGGGACCGGGTATATCGCAACTACGAAGACTATGTAGTTCCAGAGATGGTCCCCTTCATGAGCGGGATAGCGGACTCCCTCTTGGCTCTAGCCCAACCGGTAGATCTGCCGGCCAATTTCTTCAAAGAGCCCCTGATCGTGCGCCGGGCTTTATTTACCCAGGCGGTGCTTCGCCAGATCCCGGTGGATATTTTGGAGGGAGAGCTAATTGTCGGCGGCCGCTTCAATACCGCCATGTCCACCTGCCTCAACCAGGAAGAAACCCAAGCCTTTGAAGCCGTCTACCAAGAATACTGCGCCAAGACCGAACGCCTGATCAACCTCGGCATCTCCAACTGCGGAGCAGTGGGCTGCCACATCATCCAGGACTTCAAGCGGCTTTTGTCCATTGGCTTTAAGGGAGTTGAAGCCGAAGCTAGACGCTTATTGCAGGAGACCAGGGACCCTGAGAAAAAAGCTTTCTATCAAGCCATCATCATCTCCTGTGAAGCAGTCAAGGAATTTACTGCCCGCTATGCCGCCGAGGCCCGCCGGCAGGCAGAGGCCATCGGCAAAGCCGATCCAGTCCGTCAAAAGGAGCTTCAGACCATTGCCGCCATCTGCGACCGGGTGCCCTATGAGCCACCCCAGACTTTTTATGAGGCGGTTCAGGCCTGTTGGTTCATCCACATGATTGACATGATTGCCGAGGGTTACCACGGAGCTGGCTTGTCGTATGGCCGCTTTGACCAATACCTTTACCCGTTTTATGCGCGGGACCTAGCCGAGGGTCGAATTACCCGCGACCAAGCTAAAGAAATCCTACAATGCTTCTTCATCAAGCACAACTATGCCTATGATCGCCAGCCCGCCCACGGCAAGCAGGGCATCAACTCTGGCTATGGCCAGCTAATAACCTTAGGCGGTATGGGACCCGGCGGGGTAGACCTCACCAACGACCTCACCTACTTGATGCTGGAAGTAATCATGGAAATGAACTTACTAGAGCCCAAGTGCACCTTCCGAATACACCAGGGAACTCCTGATCTCTTGTTTAAGCGCATCCTCAAGGCCATCCACCAAGCCCAGGGATCACCCTTCCTGCTCAACTTTGATGAGCCCAGCATCCTGGGCTTGGAGAAGGAAGGGATTTCGCCCGAAGAAGCGGTTGACTATGGGGTAGTAGGCTGCATCGAGAACACGTCTGCTGGCAACGACCTCTCCGGCACCGTTGATGTCAACATTAACATTGCCAAAGCGGTAGAGCTGGTTCTCAACAATGGCCGCTGCCTGCTCACCGGCGAACAGATCGGCCCCGCCACTGGGGATCCTGCTAGCTTCGCTAGCTTTGATCAGTTTTTCGCCGCGTACAAGGCTCAGCTTCAGGCCATCATCCAGCAAACCTTAGAGGTAGCCTCCACCTGGGACGGCTTACGAGCTACTTACGTTCCCGTCCCCTATCTTTCCGCCACCATTGGCGGTTGTCTAGAAAAAGGCCGCGACGTCCGGGCCGGAGGAGCCAAATACAACTTCATTACCGTGGAAGGCGTAGGCATCGCTACCGCAGCCGACTCGGTAGCGGCAGTGAAGAAACTGGTATATGACGAAAAACGGCTGACTATGGAGGAGCTAGTAGAAGCGCTCAAGGCTAACTTCGAAGGCAAAGAAGCGCTACGGCAGCTGCTTTTGAATCGCGCTCCCAAGATGGGCAATGATGACCCCTATGTTGATGATATCGCTCGGGAAATATCTCGTTTCTGGGGACATGAGGTACAAAAGCATGTCTCCCCCATTACCGGCCGTCGCTACATGGGCGGTTACCTCTCCTGGAATTATTTTGTGGGCATGGGAGCAACCACCGCTGCCACCCCCGATGGCCGTAAAAACGGTGAGCCCCTGTCCAACGCTGTAGCCCCCGCCCAGGGCCGGGACGTAAACGGACCCACCGCCGCCATCAAGTCGGTTACCCACTTGGGATTTGATGCTCAACCGCGCGGAGTCTCCTATACCATTACTTTCAACCCAGCCATGCTACAAACCGAAGAGCAGTTGGCCAAGTTGGGAGCGCTGCTGAAAGCCTACGGTCAGCTGGGCGGAACCTCCATCCAGCTCAATCTGATCGACCGGGAAACCCTGATTGACGCCCAGCAGAATCCCGAAAACTACCAAAACCTCTTGGTTCGGGTCACCGGTTACAATGCTTATTTCGTTACCCTGGGGCGAGCCATGCAGGATGAGATTATTGCCCGCACCGCCCATGCGGTTTAGGTGCCTACGAAAGAAGTATCAAAATGCGGAGATGCTGGCGTAAGGCGACTTTGGGCGAGTCGCGCGAGCCGTTGGCGGGGCCGGGCCCGGAGGTGGGGCCGACCCAGCACTCAACTTACGAACCTGGTAATGGGGTTACCCTGCCTAGAAAGCAAGTGTCTATGGGCCATGGTATCTTTTTGTAGCTGAGTGCTGGGGAGGCCGGTCGGGTTAGTCAGTTGAGTGCTGGGCGCCGAAGGGTGAGGAGAAGCCATACGGATCGCTGGCGAAGCATCTTGCGCCGGCGCCAGCGCCCCGGCATGGGGAACGTTTCGGAAGAACTGCAGTTTAAGCGGGAGGGGAAAAGGTTGGCAGACATAGAAACCACCGCCCAGCTGGTGGCAGATCCGGGAACAGCAGAAACAGATATGGATAGAGACGAATTGGCGGTTTCGGGGCTGGTGACCAATATACAGAAGTATTCCACCGAAGATGGTCCCGGCATCCGCACCACCGTCTTTCTCAAGGGCTGCCCCCTGCGCTGCCTTTGGTGCCACAATCCCGAAGGCCAGGAAACTAGGCCGGAATTAATCTATTACCAGGTCCGCTGTATTGGCTGCGGGGCTTGCGCTGAAGTTTGCCCCCAAAAGGCTATTACCCCCGACCCGGCCACCGGCTTTAGCCCTGACCGCCGCCGCTGCACCGGCTGTGGGACCTGTGCCGACGCTTGCCCGGCCAAGGCGAGAAAGCTAATGGGCAGCCGCCTCACCGTAGCCGCATTGTTGGCCGAGGTGGAAAAGGACGTTATCTTCTATGTCCAGTCGGGCGGTGGGATCACCCTTTCCGGCGGAGAACCCACCATGCAACCTGACTTCTGCCAAGCTTTGCTCTTTTCGGCCCGAAAGCGGGGCATCCCTACCGCTTTAGATACTTGTGGCTGGGTTAGTTGGAGCACCCTCAAAGAGATGCTCCCTGCGGTTGACCTAGTCCTGTTTGATCTCAAGCAGATAGATCCCGAACTGCACCGCAAACAGGTAGGAGCGAGCTTGGAACCCATTCTAGCCAATCTTCAGCGCCTGGACGCCGCCGGCAAAGCCATCTACATTCGTACCCCAGTGGTACCCGGCTATACCGACCAAGCGGAAAACATTGCCGCCATCGCCCGGTTTTTGAGGCCGCTTGAGCAAGTGCAGGTTTGGGATCTGCTTCCCTTTCATCAGCTAGGGGAAGCCAAATACCGACAGCTGGGAAAGAAATACGCCCTGGCCAACCTTAAGCCGCCAACCACCGAAACCATGGAGAGGCTGGCCGCCATCGCCCGGTCAGAGCTAGGCCAGTCGGCCGGGCGCATCCAAGTCAATGTCGGAGTCAGCTGACTAGAAGAAACAGCGCCTCAGCTAGAAATATATGTTTTGCGGAGGAGGGTTTATCATGGCTAAGATGCCAGACGTAGTAATGCAAAAGTTTCAGGATCTGAAGAATCCCAAATTCATGGCTACCGTGGATGCCGAGGGCAACCCCAACGTGGTTCCGGTACTTTCGGTCACCGCCATTGACAACCAGTACCTTATCTTTGCTGACATCATGATCAATAAGACCAAGAAGAACCTCCTTGATAACGGTAAGGTGGCTGTAGCTGTCATTACCGATAAGGGCGAAGCCTACCAGGTGAAAGGTAAGTTTTTAGGGTTCCAAACCTCGGGGATGTTGTTTGACGCCGTAGCTTCGGCGCCGGAGCTGAAGTACAATGCCTACTTTGGCCCCAATGGCGTCGGCGTCATCGAGGTGACCGAGGTTTACACCGCTACCCTGCCCCTGCCTGGAGAAAGAATAGCCTAAGGAGGTAGGATAGCTTGCCTGAGTTCATCTTGGCCCTGGACCAGGGCACTACTAGTTCCCGGGCCATAATTTTTGACGCCTTTGGCCAACCCATTGCCCAAGCCCAGCAGGAGTTCCCCCAGCATTTTCCTCAGCCGGGTTGGGTAGAGCAGGACCCCAATGATATTTGGGAGAGCCAGCTGGCCTGCGCCCGAGCCGCCCTCGAAAAGGCGAGGCTGACAGCCAAAGATATTGCCGCCATCGGCATAACCAACCAGCGGGAGACTACCATTCTTTGGGACCGCAAGACCGGACAACCAGTGCACAATGCCATCGTCTGGCAGTGCCGCCGAACCGCTCCTCTGTGCCATGAGCTCAAGTCCCGGGGCCTAGAGCCAATAGTGCAAGAGCGCACCGGGCTGGTCATCGATGCTTACTTCTCCGGTACCAAAATCCAGTGGCTGCTCCAGACCTACCCGGAGATAAGAAAGCGGGCCGAGAAGGGTGAAATCGCCTTTGGCACGGTTGACTCTTGGTTAGTATATAAGCTGACCGGCGGACGCTTGCACCTTACCGACTATACCAATGCTTCCCGCACCCTCCTGTTCAACATCCATGACTTGAAATGGGATGAGCTGCTCTTGGAAGAACTAGGCGTCCCCGCTGAAATCTTGCCGGAGGTTCGGCTCTCTTCCCAGCTATACGGGGAAACTGACCCCCATTGGCTGGGAGGACCCATTCCTATCGGCGGAATTGCCGGCGACCAACAAGCAGCCTTATTTGGACAGGGTTGCTTTAATTCCGGACAAGCCAAGAACACCTACGGCACCGGATGTTTCCTTTTAATGAATACCGGAAGCCAGGCAGTCAACTCCCGGCACGGGCTGATTACCACCGTTGCCTGGGGTATCCCCAACGGCCAGGCTCGTCCCCGCATCGTTTACGCCCTGGAAGGCAGCATATTTGTAGCTGGAGCCGCCATCCAATGGCTCCGGGATAGCCTGGGCCTGTTGGAAACCGCTGCTGCTAGCGAGACCTTGGCAGCCTCGGTGCCGGATAACGGCGGCGTCTATTTGGTGCCGGCCTTCACCGGCTTGGGTGCCCCTTACTGGGACATGGAGGCCCGAGGCACTATCGTGGGCCTGACCCGGGGAAGCACTCGGGCCCACCTGGCTCGGGCCGCTTTGGAAGCCATTGCTTATCAAACCCGGGATGTTCTCGAAGCCATGGTTGCCGACGCCGGCACTCCTTTAAACATTCTTAAGGCCGATGGTGGGGCTACTGCCAACAACTTTCTCATGCAATTTCAGGCCGATATCCTGGGAGTGCCGGTACAAAGAGCCGCCATCGGTGAGACTACAGCTTTGGGCGCAGCTTACTTGGCCGGCCTAGCTTCAGGCTTGTGGACCCTCTCTACCTTGCCGGGAACCCGAGCCGGAAGCGAAGGTTACTTTGTCCCGGCAATGGATGCCATTAGCCGCGAGGCGCTTTACCAGCGCTGGAAACAAGCGGTAGCCCGCTCCCGCCAATGGGCTAGCTGACAGGCCTTGGCGAGATTTACCAAGAGGGATAACCACCTCTGCCTAGAACTGTTTATAGCACATTAATATTCCAGCCATTCCGGACCCGACCTCAAGTTGTAAGCGCTTCCGGAAAGGCAAAGGGGAGAGGTGGTTATGCCTAAACCAAAAGCTTGGCTGGCTGGGACTCTGTCGGTAGTGTTAGCAACCGGATTGTGGGTCGGATGGGACGGCAGCGCCGCAGCCGCCACCCAGACCGGCGCGGCTAGCGCTACTGCCGCCAGCGCCACGGTGGCCTACAGGCCGGCAACCATTGCTTATCGGGTTGCCCCCGGCGATACGCTGTGGCTGTTGTCCCAGCGCTACGAAACCTCAGTGGCCGCCATTATCAACACCAATCGCCTGAGAAGCAATTACCTGCAAGTAGGCCAACCCCTGTTCTTACCTATCCTCTACCAGCCAACCCAAAACCAAGGTTATTACCTCTACCGGGTCCAAAAAGGAGATACCCTTTGGCTCCTGGCCCAGCGTATTGGTACCATAACCGTGAGCGATATTCAGCGAGCCAATGGAATAACATCCGATTATTTATGGGTGGGACAAGCCTTAAAGATACCTGTAGCCAAAAGCGGGTATCAAGCCTACCAAGTTCAACCAGGCGACAGCTTATACTTGATAGCTCGGAAGCTAGGAACCACCGTGGATGACTTGGTAAGGGTCAACCGGTTAAGCGGCTACGACCTCCTGGTCGGCCAAGTGCTGATGCTTCCAGGTCAACGTAGTAAGCCGGCACCGCCGCCCACGCCCGCTCCCCAGCCCGGCCCGACCCCGGCTCCGGTCCCTCAGCCAGGACCACAACCAGAGCCCCAGCCCGCTCCGGCCCCCCAGCCACCAGCGGCAGAGCTATCGGTTTACCGGGTAGTAGCTGGCGATACCCTCTGGGGCATAGCTCAGAAATTTGGTACCACCCAGAATGCCATTTATCAGACCAACCGCCTCCATTCTGATATCCTCATGCCCGGCCAGCCCCTCTACATACCCCCAGGGGCCGAGCCGGTACAAGTTGAAGGTCCACGAGGAACCCAGAAGCCCGGTTATGGCGAGCTTCTGGAGTGGGATTGGGCGCGATGGATTTATAACCCCGGCTGTACAGCTACGGTCATCGACTTCTATACCGGCAGGAGCTTTCGGGTTCGCCACCTGGGCGGCTCCAACCACGCTGACTCTGAGCCCCTCACCGCCGCTGACACCGCGGTGATGAAGAGCGTTTTTGGCGGGCAATGGTCTTGGGCCAAGCGACCTATCCTCCTGCGAGTGGGTGACCGGCTTTTGGCCGCCTCCATGGCGGGAATGCCCCATAGCGTTGAGACTATCTATGACAACAACTTCCCCGGTCATTTTGACCTCTATTTCTATAACAGCCGTAGCCACAACACCAACGCTCTCGACCCGGTCCACCAGGCCAACGTCCTCACCGCCGCTGGCCAATAAAGCGCAAACTAGCTACTTGCCATAATCCGGCCCTGCTCTGGCCAACAACCGGGCAGGGCCTTGATTATGCCGGCGGCTCAGAACTGGAGACGGCCTCGCATCGAGACCAACGGCTATCTCTTGCCCAGCTCTCCCAAGACGACCAATGCCGCCATTATAGCTAAGGCCGTGCCTTCACATGGTCTGATTTGAGGATCTCAAAAGCGTGATGCTAAAGTACGAGCTGGTAAAGAAATGCCTGAAGAAAGCAAATGGTAATACTAAGGCCAGGCAGGAATAAATTAGCAACATAGAGAACTGATAGAGACAGGCTACGCGAATTGTCTCCAACCTCACAATGGGTCGCATATGGAGTGAAGTAGTTGAACCTCTGGGACACCTTGAGTCAATCCATCAATTACTTTCTCCCCTGGGGCGGGTGGGGATTATTTGTTTTGGCTTTCATGGAGGCATCCTTCTTCCCCGTCCCCCCCGATGCCCTACTTATCCCCCTAGCTATCCTCCGACCCGGCCGGGCCATATGGTATGCCGCCATCACCACGGTAGGTTCAGTTATGGGAGGATATTTTGGCTATGTCCTGGGAGTCAAATTTGGCCGGCCCTTGCTCCGGCGATTGATTTCCGAGGTCCGGATGCAGCAGGTGGATGACCTGTTCCAGCGGTGGGGCGGGTGGGCAGTGCTTGCCGCAGCCCTTACTCCCATCCCCTACAAGGTCTTTACCATTGCTGCCGGCATCGCCCGGATCAACTTGATAACCTTCGGCATTGCCTCATTGGCAGGCCGGGCCCTGCGCTTTTTTGCTGAAGGGGTGGTTATCTTCATCCTGGGACCAATGGCCCAAACTTACCTGGCCGAGTACCTGGATGTTGGGACCGTGGTGCTCCTGGCCGTACTGGTAGCTGGCTACCTATTGGTAAGAATGGTGCAGGCCAGACGACCAGTAGTCATTCGCCGCCAGGATTTTCAGAAAGCCCGGGCCCGCAGTCAAGGTGCTCTGGCAAGCCGGAATTCCCGAGCCGGATATGAGGGCTATCCCAGGGGAGAGAAGAAATACAGGTAATGAAAAACCAGCTATTTGGCCCCTGCCCGGCTATCCCTGGGGAGGTTCCGAAGGGTAGGTGCAAGGGCTGGTCGCTGGAAGTAAATGGTTTTTGGGAGGAGGGTCGTCGATGGAATTGATGCGTCACATTTGGGCTCTTTCCCAGGAGATTGGCCCGCGCGGTTCTACCACCCCAGCCGAGGCCCGCGCCGCCGACTACATAGACCAAGAGATGAGTCGCTGGGCCAGTGAAGTGCGCCGGCAAGAGTTCATGTCTCCAACCAGCTTTTCCTGGATTTACGGCGCCCTTTACCTTTTAGGAGGGCTAGCCGGGTTGTTGTACTGGGTTAATCATTGGCTGGCTACAGCCATTAGCCTCTTGGCCCTTATCCTTTTTGTTATGGAGAATAGCTCCCGGGGAAGCTTCTGGAAACTCTTTCCCAAAAAGCCCAGCCAAAATGTCATCGGCATAGTTCGGCCTAAAGGCGAGGCTACCAGTAGCACTTCTTCCTCGCCCATCTCCATACCCAGACCCATTCCCAAGCGGGTGGTACTGGTAGCTCACCACGATTCCTCCCGCTCGGCATCCATGTTTAGTCCCGAGCAAGTTCCCTATTTCCGCCTGACCTTTCTCCTGGGCACCGCCTGCTTAGCTGTGGTTCCCTTACTCAACCTGCTTAGCTTGGTCTTCCCTCGCTGGCTTTGGATACCCTATGCTCAAACCCCGTTTTACTTGTACCTTCTGGCTGCTTTCCTGCTGATGGTGCACCGGGAGCTAAGCGGCGAGTATACCCCTGGAGCTAACGACAACGCCTCGGGAGAAGCAGCTATGCTAGCCGTAGGGGAAAGATTGGCTCAGGAAGGGCTCAATCACATCGAGCTTTGGTGCGTCTCCACCGGATGCGAAGAAGTAGGAACCATCGGCATGATCTACTTCCTAGATGAGTATGGCCCCCAACTTCGGGATGCCTATTTCATCAACCTCGACAACTTGGGTACCGGTACCGTCAAGTATACCACCGGTGAAGGGATGCTAGCAGTCTACCCCTGCGATGAATATTTAGTCGGGGTGGCCCGGCGCGTTAGCGCGGGCCACCCCGAGTGGGGAATCCAAGAGGCTGTAAACCAGATCATGATGACCGATGCCAATCCCGCCCTAGCTCGGGGATTTCGCATTCTCAGCATCCGGGCCGAAGATGAAAATGGTTTGCTGCCTAACTGGCACTGGTATACCGATACTTATGACAATATTGACCCCAAGACCATGGGAGTGGTCGCCAACTTCCTTTACGCTTTGGTCCGGGCCATTGAAGCCGATTAGGCTTCTTCTTGGGCGGCACCCGCACCACCCATGCCTGCCGCCCGCAGTTCGGCGCCGGCCGAGCCAGTGGGTTCGGCTGGTGCTCTCACCCCCGACACCCTTACCTCGGGCGCCCCTGCCGGCGCGATGCTTGGGTTTATCGCTACCCTCGCCATTCCCGGCTCTGCCGCTACCGGCCGCAACACCGCTTCCTTCCTGGCGACTTTCTTGGCTAACTTCTCCTTCCGCTTTTCCTCCCGCCGGGCTCGGCTAGCCTCCAGGAACCGCTCGTAGGCGGTTA
This sequence comes from Clostridia bacterium, assembly GCA_014360065.1. NCBI lineage: Bacteria > Bacillati > Bacillota > Clostridia > Clostridia bacterium. The sequence goes on from JACIYF010000003.1 coordinate 41,592, forward strand.
TAGTGTTGTTAACCATTAGGTTCCAATTGTAGTTCTGGTGCACTGACCGTAAACCGTTTTCAACTAAACGGCCGGCCAGCTGAGAGTCGGAAAGGATCTGGATGATCCGGTCAGCCAGCTCCCGGTGATCGCTCCGGCCTACCACGAAGCCGTTGTAGCCATCCTTCACCACCTCAGGCATACCGCCCGAATAAGTAACCACCAACGGCTTTCCTGAAGCCATCGCCTCCAGCATCACCAGCCCGAACGGTTCCTGATTGATGGAGGGATAGATACAGACGTCGCAAATCTTGTAGAACTGGGGCATCTCGTCCCAGGAGAAAAGCTTGATAAACACGTGGTCTCGGAGATTAAGCTCGTTGATTAGGTCAGTGATCTCCTTGATTTCCTTGGGCTGATGGCGGCACCAATCGACAATGTTGCCGCTGCCGGCCATGGCCAAAACTGCGGTAGGGAATTGCCGGCGCACCAGGTCTAAGGCTCGGACGCTAACATGGCAGCCTTTGGCTTTACCCATGCGCGCCGGGTGGAAAATAATCTTTTTGCCTTCCAGCTCTGGATACTGGTTGCGAATAGCTTTTTTCTCTTCCGGGGTAGCCGGGGCAAAGCGCTCGGTATCGATGCCGTGGTAGACTACCCGCAAGCGATCTTTGGGGTATCCCGCCTTCTCCATCTCGCGCCGGATGTAATCGCTGACGCAGATGATGCCGTCCCAGGCCGAAGCAAACTGGAGCATCTCCTCAGCAGTCTCATCCTCCCACACGTTGTGGGCAGTAAGGATAAGGGGAATGCCCAACCGCTCCTTAATCTCCACCAAAATTTTGGTGTGCAAAGGGCTAAAGTAGTGCATGTTGTGGGCATGGATGATCTGGGGTCTGGTCTCTTCTACAAAGTTATGGATCTCGCGCCGGATGGCATCTTCCTTGGCTCGGATGCTCTCGGGCGTCAGGTGGTTTAAATCCATGAGCGGGGTGCGCCGGATGCGCATGCCTTCCCAATGGTAATCCTCGATCATGTCCGCGTCGCTGGCCGTACCAGTAAGGAGGCTAACTTCCAACCCCTTGCGAACTAGACCCTTACCTAGTAAAACCAGGTGAGTTTCCACCCCTCCGATAGTGGGCGGAAAGGCCCAGTGCAGTTGCAGAACTCGCATGCCACCCACTCCTTCCAAAATACGTGCATTATGCCAATATCTACCACTTAGAATGTATAGCAATAACAATTTTCCATGGACAACCTTGGTAAGCGGCGCTGGCAAGAAAAACCTCGATCAAATGCACCCAAGAAATTAGCACTCAACATAAATGAGTGCTGAAGGACCTGCTATCCAAACTTTTAGTTTACCGCTTTCTTGAGCCAATGCCAATAAGCTCCTGTTCCCTTGGAATTCAATTACCAAGCGCCTCGGTTAGTTTGAAGCAAATGGCTCCAATATATGCAAGCAGACAAGCTGATACATAGGCTAGAACCGGCCATAGATTAGCTGGTAGAGGATCTTGGTCAGCTCAGCCCGGGTTATATACCGTTCAGGACCAAAGGTCCCGTCCCCATAGCCGCTGACGATGCCAGCCTGATAAGCGCGATCGATTTCCGCTCGGGCCCAGCTGTATCGGGTGTCAGAGAACGGGGCCCGGGGCACAACCGTCCCAGTCTCCGGCAGCAAACGGCTAATCATAACCGCCAGCTGGGCCCGGGTCAAGGGCTCGTTGGGATGGAAACTGGTTTCGGAGTAACCCATTACCACTCCGGCCTCGGCAGCAGCGCCAACATACGGGCGAGCCCAAGCCATATCCTGACCCTGCAAGTCAGCGAACTTACTGGCGGCTTGGGCGTTAGGAGTCAGGAAGATCCTAAGCTCTTGCCCCTCTTCTCTTGCGGCCTCGGTTGCCCTTACTATCATTTTGGCGGCCTGAGCCCGGGTAACCAGCTGGCCAGGCTGAAATTGGCCATTGGCATAGCCATGGATGACCCCGATATAGCCGAGCACCGAGATGAAATGTTCGGCCCAATAACCGTCGATGTCGGTAAAGCGCCTAGCAGAGCCCTGGATTGAGGTCACAGGAAGTTTTAACCCTTGCTCGAGGGCCTGCCGAAGGGCGCTGGCCGTAGCCGGGCCATAACATCCATCTACATCGAGCCCCATGGCCTTCTGCAACCTAGCTACGGCAATCTCGGTAGGAGCATCATAGGTCCCATTCACCTCTAGATCCACACCCAGGGCCCGTAGGCATTCCTGCAACCTGTTGACTTCCTCACCCCGGGCTCCCCAAGGTAATCTGACCGTGGGCACCACTAGACCGCCGGGGCCCTGCTCGTGAGCGCTGTAATAGGCTCGCAAGCCATTGAAAATGCCCTGGGCCAAGCGCTGTTGAAAATACACGTCCTTGAGCAGGCTTTCCTCCTCCGGGTTACTTATAAACACCCCTTCAATTAGCACGGCCGGCATCGGGCTTTGGCGCAGTACATAGAAATTGGCGGAATGAACTCCCCGGTCAAAGCGAGAGATGGAGCTAACCACTGCTTTCTGCACATAACTAGCGATGGCCTGGCTGGTAGCCACATAGGGAGAGCCAGGAGCACCACCCACCTTATTGTTATAGTAGTAGGTCTCAGTGCCGTTGGGCCTCGGGTCGCCAAAAGCGTTGTTATGTATGGAGATAAAAAGCTTGGCCCCTGCTCCTCGAGCTTTGGTAACCCGGTCAGATAAAGACACGTCGTAGTCACCATCCCTAGTCATGACTACCTTGACGCCCTCGGCCTCGAGGAGTTGGCGCAGGTGCAGGGCAATAGCCAAGTTAGGAATCTTCTCTTTAAGTCCAGTCGGTCCTATTGCCCCGGGATCCGATCCTCCGTGCCCGGGATCTACAGCAATTATAGGTGGTAGTGCCGCCCAGGCCCAGGCATTAAAAGGCAGGAGCACTGCCATTATTAAGGCCACTGCTCCTGTCCCGATCCGCGCTAATTTGCTAACCCTGAGATTAGATCCTTCCCGCCTCATGGTCAAAGCCCCCGTGCTTTCTCTTTATGGCCTCCTGCCGGCGAACCGGTCTTCGGCCGTCATTCTGGTATTCAATTCCCAGACCCGTAATCCTGCCTTACATTTGCTATTTCGACAGAATTTGGTGTAGGCTTGACCAGACCTAACGGTTATTATCATTATCCTAGCGGTACGGACGTACCGGTTTGGGAAGCACGAAGACCAGTAAATGCCTTGACCACTTCCACTACCACTATGGACATGAAACTTAAGCCCACTACTATCAGCCAATCGCTGGCAGTCAACAGGGCGGTGTCAAATATCTCTCTAAGCGGTGGCACCAAGATTACCGCCAGCTGCAAAGCAGCTGATAAACCGAAGGCACCGACCAGATAGCGATTGGACAGTAGCCCCATCTTTACCAGCGACATTGGCCCTCGTACATTGAAAGCGTGGAAGAGCTGGGAAAGGCTCATGGTTAAAAAGGCCATGGTGTGGGCCTCCACCAGGGATCGCCCTCCTGCTATAGCCAGAGCATAAGCCGTAAAGGAAAGTCCGCCGATGAGTATGCCTTGCCAACCGATCTGTATACCTAAGCCGCCGGCAAAGATGCCCTCCTTGGCTCCCCGCGGTGGCCTCTGCATAACCCCCTTTTCAGCCCCTTCCAAGCCCAAAGCTAGGGCGGGAAATCCATCGGTGACCAAGTTCAGCCAAAGGATCTGGATAGGAGTTAAGGGGCTTCCCATACCGATGACGATGGCCAAGAAAATGGCAACGATCTCACCGATATTACAGGAAAGGAGGTAATGGATGGTCTTGCGAATATTGGCATAAATAGTTCGCCCTTCTTCGATGGCGTTAACGATAGTAGCAAAGTTATCGTCCATGAGTACCATATCCGAGGCTTCCTTAGCTACTTCCGTTCCGGTGATTCCCATGGCCACACCGATGTCGGCCTGGCGGAGCGCAGGAGCATCATTTACTCCGTCGCCGGTCATGGCTACCACCTGCTGATGGGCCCGGAGAGCCTTGACAATTCGAAGCTTGTGGTGAGGCGAAACTCGGGCATAGACTGAGGTCTTTAAGACCGCTGCCTCCAATTCTTCATCACTTGCTCTTTCTAGGTCCAGCCCAGTTAGGACCTGGTCTCCCGGACGGTAAATGCCGATCTCCTTGGCTATAGCCACTGCCGTAGTCTGATGGTCGCCGGTGATCATAACCGGACGGATACCCGCCTGGCGGCTAACCTCTACCGCCCGGGCTACTTCTGGCCGGGCCGGGTCTTGCATGGCAAAAAGCCCGACAAAGGTCATATCGGACTCCACCGCCTCGGAACTCATCTCCTCCGGCACTTGCAGCCAAGACCGGGTGGCCAGCGCCAAGACCCGCATGCCCTGTGAGGCCAGCTTAGAGTTGGCCTCTAGAAGCTTCTGTTTGTCCGCATCATTCAGGGGAGCAACCTCGCCATCGGGACCGTACCAAGACTGGCACCGTTCCAGCACAATATCAGGAGCTCCCTTGGTAAAGCTTACCACAGGCGCACCAAATCGGTCCGGCGGTACCTGGTGAAAAGTGGTCATCATCTTCCGGTCCGAGTCAAAGGGTACCTCGCCCACCCGGGGGTAATCCCGGTTGAGGCCCTCTCGGGTGAAACCAGCCTTGGCAGCGGCTACTACTAGCGCCCCTTCGGTAGGATCACCAACGATTCGGTAATGGCCGTGATTATCCTGAGTTAGCCAGGCGTCACTTGCCAAGGCTCCGCCTATAAGCATCCGCTCCAGAGCCGGAGCAAAGCTGCCTTGGATCCCGGTTGCATCCAAGGCTTGCGCAGCTTTCTCCCCGGTCTGGTCAACGGCTTCCTCAGAACCCTCTGTCACCGGCTTAGACTCCGGTCCAGAGTGGACGACGGCAATAAATTCGCCTCGAGGGGCGTAGCCAACTCCCGTCACTTTCCAAACCCCTTCCGAGGTATAGATCTGGGCCACAGTCATTTCATTCTTGGTCAGGGTGCCGGTCTTGTCCGAGCAGATGGTCGTGGCTGTACCTAAAGTCTCTACGGCTGCCAGCTTGCGGATGATGGCCTGGCGCCGGCTCATCCGTTGCACCCCCAGGGCCAAGACGATGGTGACCACTGCCGGTAGGCCTTCCGGCACCGCCGCTACCGCCAAGCTTACCGAGGTCATGAACATCTCCAGCAGCTCTTCGCCCCGCAGTAGCCCGGCTATAAACACCACCGCTACCACAGCCAGGGCAATGACTCCCAAGTATTTACCGAGTTCGGCCAAGCGGCGTTGCAAGGGGGTGGGTTCCTGCTCCACCTGCTGAAGCATGCTGGCGATGCGCCCAATTTGGGTGCGCATGCCGGTATCCACTACTATGGCCTGGCCTCGTCCGGCGGTGATCACTGTGCCCATGAAGACCATGTTCTTTTGGTCGCCTAGCGTCACCTCCTGGCCTGATAAGACCTCCGCCGTCTTTTCCACCGGCACCGATTCCCCGGTTAGGGCCGATTCGTCCGCTGCCAAGCTAGCCACCTCAATCAGGCGGGCATCGGCCGGGACATAGTCTCCGGCTTCCAGCAATACTACATCCCCAGGCACCAAATCCGCCGCCGGCACCTGATCCGGCCTGCCGTCGCGCAAAACTTTGGCCATCGGCTGGGTGAGCTTTTTCAGGGCTCGCAAAGCTTGCTCGGCCCGGCTCTCCTGAAACGCCCCTAAGGCAGCATTGAGAACCACGATGACCAGGATTACCCCGGAATCTTCGATCTCTCCTAAAGCTGCCGATATGATGGCGGCAGCAATGAGAATTAGCACCAAAACTTCTTTAATCTGGGAATAGATCATTTGGATAAGGCTGCGCGGTGGTGGCTCTTGCAACTGGTTGGGCCCGTACTCCCCCCGCCGTTTGGTGGCTTCATTGGCCTCGAGTCCTTGTTTCAAGTTAGAATTGAGAGCCATAGCTACCTCTTGAGCTGATCTTTGGTACCATTTCTTTTCAGCTTGGACGTTGGCAACTTCTGGTAGGATGGCGGCACTAGCTTCGGACGCTGGTGTCGACAACAACTTATCCTCTCCCCTCCCAAGTTTAGCCGTAGACTTAAGTTGTCTTGCCTGCAAAAGGGGACAGATCAAAAAAGACCTTTGTGCATCCTCAGATGCCCAAAGGTCTCGCTTCCGGATACCCCAACTGGGGAACCCGCCAACCTAGCGGGAGGTAGCCTCCGATTGTGCCTTGGAGGTCTAGCTCCGTACTGGCGCTAGGCCGGTAAGTCGCTACTCCCCTTTTGCAATACTAAGGATAACATGGCCTTGTCCAAACCGTCAACCATTTCTTCTCGCAAGAGTCACAACATGCAAACAAATTCTGCTGCACCTAAACTAAAGCTTTCAGCCCGAGCAGAAATTAAATATACTAGTAGCTAGAAGTGCTGCGCCTGCCAGGCAGGTTCCGCCCATGTATGCTTCAGAGGTGCCGAGATATGAATCCGAGCCTGGAAAGGCTTTTAAATGCATTTGATCAGTACCGGCACGCCCGGCTGCAGTTTATGAAAATCTTGGGCTGTCCCGCTTCCAACCGGGATCCTTTGGCGGAGTTCAGTGAACGTCTGGTGGCAACGCTGGTGGGAGGGCAGCTGGCTGCGAGCAGGGTTCAGAAAGGCTATGATGTGGTTGGATCTCAGGGGGAGCGGATTCAGGTCAAGTACTTAGCTAATCCTCCTGGGCGCTGGGTCAATGAACACCATTTACGCTTTACCGCCGACATGGACCAGTATGCTCTGGTGTTGTTTGAAAACCTGGACGCCAAGGCGGTAGTCATCTTTCCCCAGGCTACTTTATCCCAAGTTGGCCAAGCTCTGGGCAAGCACCACCCCCATCAGGACCACACCCTGCAGCTCACCCGGCATAACTGGCAGCAAATCCTTGCTAGCCCCGAGGCCTTTGCCCGCTTAGGGGTAAAGATTTATTGCCCTATACCGCCTGGCGGAGTACCATCCGAGTAAGAGCCGTGCACCCCAGGCCTGCCCTTTATCGCCCTTTCTCAGGGTATGCCCACGTCCCTTTCCTGGTCTTCTGCTTTGCTCAGGTATTCTACGATGGCTTCATTTACGATTTCTGAGTACCCTCGCATCCCTCTTTTGGCAGCCAAGGCCATCAGTTTGGCCCGGGTCTCATTGCTGATCTCAATGGTGGTGCGCATATCGTTCACCTCACCTAAGCATTCTAATACTCACATGCTTGCATGTTTTAATTATACCAACCGCCACGTGTTGCCCCTTGAGAAATTTGAGGGTATTCCGACAAATTGGCTTCGCTTCGGAGACTGCTTCTATCCAGCTCGAGTGTGATTACTGAGGTTTAGAGGGACATTAAAGCCTAGGAACACGTTAGGCAGCAGATAAGCTTAGGTGGACTTACCAGCCCTAGATTCTTTACGTTGTGACCGAACCCCGGGGATCGATAGCAAAGCGCTAAGGGTAGTGAAGAGGGCGCCAGCCAGATAGGCGTCCCGGAGGGCAGGGACGAAGGCATGATAATGGGCCTCCCTAGAAGCAAATATTGCCCCAGCCAAAGCTACCCCTAAGACCATGCCCACATTGCGGATTACTGATAGCACTCCGGAGGCAATCCCAGTCCGCTCCCGAGGGACGCTCCCCATCACCGCGCTGTTGTTGGGAGATTGAAAGATGCCGGTGCCAAGTCCAAACAAAGCCAGGCCGGCCACTACCAGCCGTAAGGGCTCAGCGGCCTGAGAACCGACCCTGGCGGTTATACCCCCAGCCGCTGCTCCCCCGCCGCTTCCGCCCAAAGCCAGCCAGCCCAAAGCCACCGCGCACAGGCTAGCCCCCAAAATCGAAAGGCCACGAGTACCGATCCGGTCCGATAGGGCCCCAGACCAGGGAGCAGTGAAAAGAACTACTGCTGGGAAAGCAGTCATGAGCAGCCCTACTTGTCCGGGGAGCAAGCCCAAGTAATCCCGAAGATAAAAGGGGGTCAAAAAAACCAGAGTATACTGGCTCATGAAGTTAAACAGCGCTGCCAAGTTGGCGCAGCTGAATAGCCGGTTCTTAAAGAGGCTGAGATCCAGCATGGGCTGGGGCACCCGCCGCTCCCACAGGACGAACAACGCGGCGCCTACCAAGGCCAAAAGCCCAACTGCCAGGCTGGTAGAGGACCATAGACCCCAGCTGGGGAGGCGGTTGACCCAGAGCAAAAAGCTAAACAGGGTCACAAAGGCTAGAACCGCTCCTAGGCCGTCAAAGTGTTCAGTTGGCCGAGGCCGATCAGGTGGTAGGAGCCGCCGCGACCAAAAGAAGCCGATGATGCCAATGGGAACGTTAATGTAGAATACCCACCGCCAACCCCACCAGCCAGTAATCGCTCCGCCCAGGGATGGCCCCAAGGCTAGCCCAAATGCCACTGACATGCCGTTTAGGCCCAAGGCCCGGCCCCGCTCGCTAGCCGGAAAGGTAGTGGTAATGATGGCCGGGATGACTGCCATGAACATGCCGGCTCCAACCGCCTGGAGAGCACGAGCGCCGATCAAAAACCCCATGGAGGGAGAAAGGCCGCACAAAGCCGATGAAATCACAAACAGGATGATGCCCCCTAAGAACAAGCGCCGGTACCCCCACATATCCCCCAGCCGACCATAGCTCAACAGCAAGCTGCTGAGCACTAAGAGATAGGCCATGGGTACCCATCCAGCTAGAGACATAGGCGCATGAAAAAACCCGGCTATGGTAGGGAGATTGACGTTAATAATGCTGGCATCTAAAGGGCCCATGACGCCCGCCGCCAACACCGCTGCCAGCACCCGCCAACGCCTAGGGTCGGCTGACTCCGTCATCAGCGCCTGCCCCGTCCTCTTCCCCACTGAGGTCATCCCCTTTCCCAATAGCTATTCACCCGACCGTCGATCCCCTGCAATTTCAGTTGGACTTCACGGCCATGCCCCCCAAGCTGAATACTAGGTTAAGGACCGGCGAAAACCCCGTCGCGGTCTTTCGTAGCTAGCATTCAACGTACCCAGGTTGGTTGTACGGCTTAGCGTGAACCAGTAGGCTAGCTACGACTTATGTTAATTCGTTTCCTTACTAACTATTTCCTGCTTGTCAAACTCTCCTAGGACATGCTAAAAAGAGAAGGGTCCACCCATTCATCCCCTGGAAGGGAGATATCTATGTCCATCCTACTCGCCTTTAATGCTGTCCCCGCCTCGGCCCGAACTGGAGCCTTCAGCGAGTGCCTAGCTCCCCAAGTGGTTTCCGCCATTAGCGCACCCTTGGCGGAAGCTGGACTAGACATAATCCTTTGCAACTTGTACTCACCCCGGGATTTGGTAGAAACGCTGTCCGCTCACCCAAACATCAAGCTAGCCCTGGTACTGGCAGAAGGTTACCTCAAGTTTCCCTTTACCTTGCACAACGGCACCGGTCCCGCTCACATCCGAAGATTGCTTAGAGCCTTAGGAAAACCCTTTTCCCATTCCGGGCCCGAAGCCATGACGGTGTTAAGGCATAAAGACATTACCTACCAGGTGTTGTCTGAGGTAGGAATAAGGGTTCCTTTCTACTTTAAGGTTGAGGCCAGCCTGGCTGTAACCAACAGGATAGAACAGCTCCCGCCGCCTCATGTGCTGCCCTTTCCGCTGTTCGTCAAGCCAGCAGGAGGAGGTGCCAGCCTGGGCATAGACAGCCAATCCATAGTCTACACCCCTGAAGAACTGGAGCGGCAAGTAAGGAAAGTGGCTCAAAGTTTTAAGGCCGATGTCATCGTGGAAGAATACTTGCCTGGACGTGAATACACCATTGGGGTTATCGGTAATGAACGGCCTACAGTGCTGCCAATCCTAGCTTTTCCGCCCCACTACCCCATTCGCACTACCCAGGTCAAGCGTAGCGAGCACGAGCAAAGGGATCTGTTTGAGCTTTTTACCTCTTCCCATCCCCTTTACGCTCCCCTGGCGAGCTTGGCTGAGACCATATTTCGGACCGTAGGGGCCCAGGATTGTATCCGTATCGACCTCAAAGAAGACCAAGAGGGCCGGCCGGTGGTAATTGATGTCAATGGTACCCCGGCCTTGGCCCCTACCTCGTCCCTGGCCTTTGTGGCCAGCGCCGCTGGTCTATCATACTCTGAACTCATCAACCTGGTGTGCGGCGAGGCCATGCTGCGAAACCAGATTGACCCGCCCCCGGATATGGCCGCCATCCTTAGCGCCGCCTACGTCAAGCTGGAAACCTACCGCCAGCAGGTAGCTTAGCTGTGGGCCCTACTGCTCCGGGTTAGGGAGCGGGCCATGCGCTCCAGCCTGAAGACGGTCATAAATTCCACATTCTTGTTGATCCAGGGCTGCCGGTATGTCGGTATCTTCTAAGGCTCTGGCCTCATATCACTTCTGTCCCTGATTCTAGGTTGCTTCCAGGCCGAACAGCGCCCGGCCAAGCTGCTGCCAGCCAAAAAAGATATTCATCGCCACAAATGCTAACCGCCTTTAAGTGTCACAGTTGAGATAACCAGGCAATAAGGCCGGTTACTCGTATACTTTTTCCTCAACGGCATCAGCTTCAGCCGCATCGGCTTCTACGTCCCGGCCTAGCACACCGGCCCGGTCAAATTCTTGGTAGAATTCATGTTGTATAATTAAATCCATGACTTCGTTGGTACCGGTCCAAATCATAATTAGGCGGGCATCGCGAAGCAACCTCTCCACCGGGTAGATGCTCGTGTAGCCGATTCCACCCATGACTTGCATGGCATGATTAATGACTTCCCAGGCCGACTCGGTAGCAAACTTTTTGGCCTCGGATACCATGCGCCGCTGCAAAGAGGAAGGCATACCTTCATCGATGGAGCGAGCGGCAGCATAGACCAAGGATCGCGCCGCATCCAGCTTAGTGATGGAGTCGGCGATTTTAAAACTTACCGCTTGAAACTCTTTAATGTGGCGGCCGAAAGCTTTGCGCTTGGTGCTATAACGGGTAGCCACCTCCAGCGCCGCCCGAGCCATGCCAATGGCTCCGGCGGCGCTGGTCATGCGCTCAGGAATCATCATTTGATAGAAAATCGGTGCGGCTCCGTGGAGTTCGCCCAATAGGTTTTCTTCAGGAACGAAGGCATCCCGAAACAACAGCCGGCCCGCGCCCCCACCTCGGGTACCCATGAGCCCATAGACGTGCTTGACTTCCACCCCCGGCCCCCGGTCAACTATGAAGGCGCTGATGGCCTGATGGGGAGCTACCGCCGGATCTAGGTTGGTGCGAGCATAGACCATAAAGTAATCCGCTCCTTCGGCGCCGACCACAAACCGCTTCTGGCCATTTAGGATAAAGCCCCCTTCTACCTTCTCCGCCTTGGTGGTAGCGCCAAAGAAGTCAGAGCCGCCTCGGGGCTCAGTTAAAGCCTCGGCAGTGCAAAGCTCGCCAGCCAAGGTGGGTCGAAGGTACTTCTCCTTTAGCTTGGCGCTTCCAAAACGGTTAATAGCCTCACCCACAATGGTGGGTAGAGAATAGAGGCAAGCCAGGGAAGTACCAAGGACCCCCACTTCTTCAAGAGCTACGATTTCTGAACTCCAGCCTAAACCTCGGCCGCCGTATTGGCTCGGAAAGCGAAGGCCCAACAAGTTCTGTTGCCCTAAGGCCCGAACATAACCCCGAGGGTAAACTATCTTCTCAGCGTCCATATCCAAAATCAGTTGGCGGTCCACACGGGCAACAAACTGTCTAACTTCATCGCGAAGCTTCCTTTGATCCTCATTTAACAAGAAATCAAACAAGTCTGACAACCCCTTTCCCAAGCGTTCTTAAGCCGTGCCCTACCAAGCCGCTTTCAGGTTACCCGGCTCAAGTCCCCTTCGCGGGCATCCCCGCCCCTACGGAAGGCCTCAGGAATTCTCCGGCCTCTCCCAGTGCTCCCCAGACCCTCGGCAATTCTTGTCTGCTACAACAAGTCCTGGCACTTTCTCCCCGGTCACTCCGGCCAGCAGAGCTGACAAAGCAGGACTTTCCAACTTGCCGTCCCTTGCCTACACCTCCCCTAGTTCCCTCGCCTTTTTTAACCCCACTCTTCTCCTCAAGGAGCTTGGCAAACTGCTCTCGAAACTCCAGCATTTCCGCTTTCAGCTGCTGGAACTCGTGAATCATCTCGTCAATCTCCCTGATTTTGGTCACCATATTCGATGGTACGGACCAGCTGCATCTTCTGGGTAGGATCGACTTTCCGCCCCCGAGCTTCAATACGTGGTGGCGCCCATGCCGCAACCGGGAAAGGGCTTTTGAACCCGAAGCTCACACTGCTGCATCCCTTGGCTGGTGTCGGCGGCGGAACTCAGTAGGGGCCATCCCATGGGCTTTGCGAAATACCCGGGCAAAGTAATTGGCATCGTCATAGCCCACCTGACGAGCAATTTCATAGATGGGAGCATCAGTATTAAGGAGGAGATCAATGGCTTTTTTCAAGCGTACCCGTTCAAGATACGCCTTAAAACTGGTTCCAGTTTGCTTGCGGAAAAGGGTACTGAAGTACGACGGGCTCAGACAAACAGTGCGGGCTACTTCCTTTAGCGTAATGCTGCGGCCCAGATGCTTTTGTACGTATGCCTCAGCTTCAGCAACCATTTGCTCCGCGTGACTCATTCCCGTTTGGCTTGCCAGGACAAGAAGAGCAGTGATGGTTTGTCGCATCCATTCCCTCAGGCTTGTTTCTCCTACAACTTTCGCTAACCAGCGCAGCTGCCGACAGCTCAAATGGAGCACCTCCCTGGGGTCGACCATACGGCTCAAGGTAGCCCGCGAGGCTATGGCCAGGATCTCCGCTGCCCTTGCCTGCCTTTCGCCAACGTAGGGGGAGTTGTGGATAACCTCATCTAGAAGCTGCAGGGCCAGATGGATTGCCTGGTCAGGCCTGCCCAGCCGGATGGCAACGGCAAGCTCTTCCTCCTTTTCCCACGGGTAAACCCAGTTGGAGGGGCCAGCTGCCTTGATGCTACTGAAGCTCAGCCACGGCTCCCGGAGGCGATTCCGGGTAGCCTTGAGGAACTCCAGGGCCTGGAGGGCCTCAGCATACGAGACGGTTAAAGAAGAAGGATCCGGTACGGGCCTGCCGATGCCGATCAAGGTGGTGGTACCGCACCTTTCCAGGAGGCCTGAATACATCCGTTCCCCAAGCTCTGCCACCCTTTCAGGCGACGGCTCCTCAGCAGAAGAAGAAAGGAGCAGTACCAGCCTGCCATCCACGGCAGCTCCAAAGGCGCCCCACGGCCAGGCTAGATCCTTGGCGGTATCGATCCACTCCCGCCAGTCTGCTCTGCCGTCTTGGGACTCTATAACTAGGCAGACGTGATGCAATTGGCAAGACTGGGAATTGCTTCTATGGGACGGTTTAGCTGAGGGATCGGCCTGACTTCCGGTCCCCTGGGGAATCAGTGCATGGACTAGGTACTGCTCAAGCAGTTGGCAGGTAGACTTAAGGTTGGCAGCAGCACTTCTTTGTGCTTCGCTAGCGGCAAGGGAATCGATGCAACGTTGGAGGGCCTGGTGGAGCTGTTCGTCTTCTACCGGCTTGACCAGGTAATCAAAGGCTCCATGCCGCAGCGCTTCTTGGGCATAGTCGAAACGGTCATAAGCAGTCAAGATTACCAGCCGAGCTTCTGGAGAGACTTCTTGCAGTTGCTCCATAATCTCTAGGCCGCTCGGGCCCGGCATACGAATATCCAAGAAAACGAGATTATGCCTGTGTTTAGCGGCTGCAGCCAGTGCCTCCCTCGCGTTGGCCGCTTCATCTATGCGTTCCCAATTCACTCCTGACTCGCTCAGCATGAGAGCAAGGCCCTGGCGCACCACTGGCTCGTCATCAACGATCAGTGCTCTAAGCTGCATCCCTTCACTTCCCCCATGCTGTCAATATAGGGCAGAAAAAGACGGACTTCAGTGCCGTTGCCGGGGGAGCTCTGCAAGGTAAGGTCGCCCTGTTGGTCAAACATCAGCCGGTACCGGTGGTACACGTTGAGGAGGCCAGAGCTGGTACCATTAAGCGACCGCTTCATGGCACGCCGGATGGCCAGCACCTTCTCCCGGCCCATGCCTACCCCATTGTCTCGTACGCTGAGGCACACTCTCCCGCTCTTATCCAGGCAGCCACTGATCCATATGGTTCCGCCCGACTCCAGCGGCTCGATGCCATGGACCAGGGCGTTTTCCACTAGAGGCTGTAGTGACAGCGGCAAGATGAGTACCCGCAATAGGTGCTCGGGCACCTCCTTGGCTATGTGGAGGCGGTCACCGAAGCGCACCTTCTGGATGGAGAGGTAGCTGTCCACCAGCTCCAGCTCTTGGGCCAGCGGGATCAGGGGATCCTTGGGCCGGAATGTCAGCTTCAGAAGCCGTGCCAGCATCTGGGTCACCTGTCGGGTCTGGGGAGCGTTCTCGATCAGGGCCAGCATGGCGACTGTGTTGAGGGCATTGAATAGGAAGTGGGGGTTGATCCGGGCTTGCAGGGCTTTCAGTTCAGCCTCCCGGCGGAACTTTTCCGCCTCGGCCCGCTCTCTGGCAGAGACCGTAATAGCTACTTTGACAAAACAATTGCTAAGAGCGTCGAGTATTTCGCCAGTGACTCGGAGCCGCTCGTGATTCCAGACGGGTAGCTCGCAGAAGGCTCTTAATAGTTCATTGCTATCGACGCCTATCTCTCTGGCAAGACAGGAGATGGTCTCCAGCTGCTTCTCTGTTGGCTTCTCGGCTACGATCTCGCCGCACACCAGGGCTCCGATGCATTTGCCTTCGACGGCTATGGGCACTGTGATCCGCCTCGCCTGAGCATGGCAGTGGCTATAACGGGCGCTCATGTCGGCGGAGCACTCGACAATTGCCTGCCTGGCCGATGCCTTGCAGCGCTCTCGTCCCGCCGGAGTGCTGCGAACCAGTTGGCAGAACCGGCATGGCTGCTTAGTATCGGGAGTGAGGATGTATTCCCCGTCGAGATCGACAAACTTTAACCATAGGTCGAAGAACTCTCCTATGGCGTCCACCAGGGGCTGGAGGATTCTGATTGGCACTGCCAAGGGGTTAGACTGCGCCTTCTTGGCCATATTGGCTGCCTCCGTGCTCCATCCTATCTATCAAAATCCGTTTTCTAGATATTCGCTCTTTTGTTGGTTTATCCTGCCGGCTGCGCTTCTAACTGGGCCCGTTAAGCCAGAAACTTAAGCCTTCGGAAACGTAGCCTTGTGCCTACACTGGGTTCGGGGTTCAGCTGGAAACTTTTTTGATTAATGAAGACAAATTTTCGGTGCTAGTTATCTTGTGCTATTGCTTATAAGTAATAATTACTATTTTTTTTAGGAAATCACAAACGAATCAAGGTTAGCAATATGAAAATTCAGAGGTTAGAGGCCGACGGGGAGAGAATAAGCTCCGAGGATCCGTTGGGAGGGCCTAGGGCCGCTCGCCAGTTTGGATAAGCTATCACCTGGCAGGCCAAGCCCACTTTTACGAACCACAATTAAGAAAGGGGGTATAAAGGTGGCCAAGTTAACGGAAGAAATGAAAACTGTTCTCAAGGTGGTAGGCAAGGGTGGAGCGGTGGTACATCTTACCACGTGCAGCGCTGACGGGGAGCCGAACATAGTCGGCGAGCGATTTGTTACTCACTACAAGGATGAATATATCCTCATCGCCGAGATGTACGCTCAGAAGACCAAGGTGAACCTGAACGAAAACCCGGTGGGATGCATCTCTATTGCCAACCCGGTGCGCGGCCACACGTGGGTATTCCGGGGTCCCTGCACCATCATCCGCCACGATGCGCCCGACAACTACCAGTGGTACGGAATCAAGGCTGGCGAGGTGCTCGAAGAGTGGGGCAACTGGGCGGAGAAAGAACCGCCCGACGAGGTGCCGCCGGATATCAGGCCTCCCAAGCTGGTGCAGCGGGGCCTGATTGCGCTCAAGGTGGACGAGGTGTACAGCTGGGCGCCCGAAGAGGCGGGACGCAAGATCCTTTAGGCAGGAGGGGTGAGAATGGCTGTGCCATTGACGCCGCGGATGAAGGATTGGCTAGAAACGTTGGGAGCACACATTGCCACTGCGACTAGGTCAGGCTTTCCCACGGTAACGGTAGTTGACCGGGCAATTGTGGACGGGGGGAAGGTTACATTTATCCTTTCCAGCGCTCAGGCGGAGCAGATCAGGGGTAACCTGGAAGAGAACCCTCGGGTCGCCATCGGTCCTGGCGGTCTAGGCGTGGTTCGTGCTCCGTACCAGTTTAAAGGCAATGGGCACCTGGAGGGCGACCGGCTGGTGGTCGAGGTTGACAAGATCTACTGCACCCGTCCTGGCCCGGAGGCAGGGCTACGGCTGGATGTACTGGGATACGAGAAGATGCGAGAGTTTGATGAGAGCCGCTGGACCGATATGGCTCCGAAGCCAAATTGAGAATGGAAGCTACCGAGACGAGAATAGAGCCCATGAGGCCACCTACCCCGATCGGTCGTAGAAAGGAAGGCTTAGAATGGAACGTGAGATATTAGCTGCTTTACATGCAGCGACTGCCCAGCCCGACTACCTGACCACGGAGAAATTTGATGCCATTCTTGGAGGGTTTGGGGTCTTCAACCTCGGGATCTGGGCAGCAGCCAACGTTATCGCTAAGGAGAAGCAGAAAGGGAAAAAGATCAACGTAACCGTCAGCAATGAAAAGACTACAGATATCGATGAAGTAGCCCGTAAGGCAGTCAAGGTGCTCATGGATTGCGGGGCTGACGCTTCCAACGCGTCGCTGGCGGCGGCAACCCTTCTCTACTGGGCGGGAAGCAGCACCACTGCTGGCATACCTGCGCCCAACCGGAAATTGGGGGCGGTATGCCGCATGGCAGCTGGGGCGCCGGCAGGTAGGGTGGCCAACATTCCCACCGAGAAGCTCAATAACAAGATCTCAGGTTTTGCTGCCGTCCAGGCTATGTACCAGGCCATGCAGGGTCAAATCCTTGCTCCTTGGAGCGGGGACCTAACGCCGCTGGGAGTTGCAGGCAGTCCGGTCACCGGTCATACCCGGGTGGGGGAGGACCTGCTGTTTCCGGAGTTGGCCCAAAAGCTGGTACCGATTGGCGTGGAGGCAATGCTTCAGGCTTACCGGTCGGTAGGCATCAAACCGTGTCGCTGGATGGCCAGCCTATTGGCCTCCGCGGCTGCCTTGGAAATCCTGCACCCCGATGCTTACGTGGGCGAAGAATGGGGTCCCTTCCTGCAGACTCGTACTCCTTACGTTTGTGGTTTGGCAGCGGTGAAGGCAGCCAAGATGCCTGAGAAGATCCATATCCGCGGCACCGGGGAAGAGCTAGAGACTGCCAAAGTAGTTGGCGACCTAGCCATGATCCTCAAGGATTGCGGAGCTCCCACGGTGGTGGGCATGATCATGTTCAATGAGATCAACGCCCTGATCGCCGAAGGTGCCATCCTAGGTGTGGGCAGAAGCGGCGGACCCTTGCTCTTGCCGCTGACCCACTGGTGTACGTCGGCGTCGCTGTCGCTCTATCTACTTAGTAAGGGAATGGCGGAAGAGGAGGTGGCGGATGTCATTTCCCGAACCATGGATGCCTACTTCCAGCCTGAGCACGCGGCAGTAGCCACCAACCTACTAGCTCGGCGGGCAAACTTCATCGAGAGGGGCCCGGTAACCAGAGCGGTGATAATGGCCACGGAGCCTTCCCTAATCCAGTCGGTTCTTAAGCGGGCGCGGTATGCGTACGAGGGGCTGAGGGCGGGTAAGACCCTGACCGAAGTCACCCAGGAATTGGAACTCCAACGCATTGAAGATATCGGCTCCGGTACGGCCAGGATTTTCTCCCAAGTCCTGGGGCGCAACATAGAGTATGTTCGCTTCCTCAATGTCCGGCCCGGGTCAGGCAGGCGTACTCATAAGTTTGCCAAGAGGTACTTCGCCTTTGACGGTTATGTGGATGTGGAGCTGAAAGTGGACGGAAAGGTCTACCGCTTCGAGAATATTTATGCAGAGACCATTCCCAACGCTCTTTTAAACCAAGATGCAGAAACCCTGGATCTGGTCCAGTGTTTCGCTGCTGGCGCTGTTGACCTTCTCAACGCTGGTGCTGTAGCCATGGATGTGGTGGTGCCGGCTTGCGTAGCGGCAGCTATGGGCATGAACCCGGAGGAAGCTGTACAGCAGGCATCCGAAGGTGCTACCATCAGCATGAGTATTCCGGTTCCAACCATTACCGAGTCGGCGACCCTGGCAAGCCGGATAGCCCGAGGGTTGCAGGACTAGGCCGGAACTCCGATTTAACACGCCGAAGGGGCGGGATGGTCAGGTGGCAAACACCGGTAATGGTAGCGGCGGGCGAAAGCTGCCTAAAAAGATGCCCTGGGTCATACCTTCACAGTGTGAGGGGTGTGGCGACTGCGTCAACCGCTGCCAGCGCAAGGGTCTGGTGATGTTGGAAACTAATGTTGCTGGGGTATACGTGCCGTGGCTTCTGGAGCCGGACCTGTGCTCCGGCTGCGGTCGGTGTGCCAGCGGCTGCGTCGTGGGCGGCATTGTCATGACCGAGTACGTAGAGCAGGCTAGGCGGCGCTTTCTGGAGACACGACCGCGGATTGCTGTTTAGGGCTGGGCCTTAAGTTACAGATAACGGCGGAGGGAAACGAAAAGAAGGAGTAGATCTAGGTGTGCGTGAGGTAAGCCTGCGGGAGCTGGTAAACTATGTCAGGGTAGCTGGAGGCTATGCCGGTTACACCGACGCTGAGCGGGCAGTTAGATCCGTGCTGGGAGGAGTTTTGAGGGTTACGGAGCCTAGCGAGCGGACGGCGCTTGTGACTATCCTTCCTGCCGATTTAAGGGAGTTGTGGCAGGGGCCTGGTAACCCCGCCACCGACCGGACCAAAGAGTCTGCAAACGGTGAGGCTCGGGATAGCGAAGCTCTGCTACAAGCTGTCTGCCACCAGGCCAGGTATAGCGAGGGGTCCGAGGCACGACGGGCAATTCTGGCTGTATTCGGAGCACTGAAGGAGAAGCTCCAGGAGCGTACTGCCGCCTGGGCCGACAAGCTGCCGCAGGCGGCCCGCCCCTTTTGGGAGCGGGCCCATACCATCGATGAACGGCAGGACGCCTACCAGTGCCTCTGACGCTGAGGCAGAGGTACCTGGCAGGTACCGGGGGTGGGGAGATGACAGAGTCTTGTCTGCTTCTGGCCCAGGTAGATGATGTGACCGGCGAGGTGTTGGGCCGGGCAGGAGATGACTTGATGGCGCTTGGCGCTCGCAACGTACAGCTTTTGTCGGGGCTGAGCAAGAAAGGGCGCCCAGCGTATGTTCTGCTTGTGGATACAACTCAGGAGAAGGTTGTTTCCGTTGGTAGCTACCTGGCTTTGGAACTGGGTGTGTGGGGCTACCACGTCATACCGACAGAGCACCGGCATATGAGCGTTGCTTTCAGGGAAGTCACGGTGCATCTGCTCGGGAAAAAGGACGAACGCAGACTGTTGTGCCGAGTAAAAGAGGTCCGGGACGGTGAAAAGCTTGTGGGCCTAAAGGTGGAGCACGACTTTATCTGTCACCTGCAGGAGCGTCTACGGCAGGAAGGAGTCGAGTGCTCCCTGCGCGCCCTACGGGTGGCGTTGGAGAGCAGGCTATGGGAGGAGGCATCTGCCATAAGGCTAAGCGTCTCCGGCGGCAGACTGATTGTTAGTTCTGACCGGGACTGCTCTTCTATGCGGGAAGGTCCTGCTGGCCTCGTTGTTGAAGGTTCATATTAGGAGCCGACAGGACTACCAGTCCCACCTTAAGTTGCCGGGCATTTGCCGCATAAGCTAGAGCCGAGCAAGGAACTCCGCGGGCGGACAATTGCTATTCTCTGGTATTCCTTAATATCCAGTAGGTGCTCGGCGCCGCTGACGATGCAGTCCGCGCCCGCCTCCAGCGCAGCAGCAACAAACTTATCGTCATCCGGGTCCGCACTTGCTCCTTTAACCTCAATCTTGCCTGAAACTATGGTTGCCAGCCCCGGAGCCCCGCAAGATATTTCCCGGCCAAGGCTTCATCTATGCGCCCGTAGTAGCGCCGCAGTTTCTCCCTTTGGAGCACTTCAGCCACTTCATCCAGGATAGCTGGGGAGAGAATGAGTTCGAATTGCTTTTGTCGCCAAGCCCTAATTAGCAGGGCAGGCGCTCCCTGGGGACTGATTAAGCCGAAACCAAAACGTTGGTGTCAAGTACAACTTGCTGAATACTTGTCTCGTATATATCTTACCAGTCCATTGATCATGGTTAGCCGAACCTCAAAATTCGGCTCCACTATTACTACATCAGCATCCTTGCCTGGTTCCAATGATCCCTTGGCGCCATCGATGCCAAGCCGACGGGCTGGGTTAAGGGATGCCAAATTAATAGCTTGGGTTAAAGACATGCCTGTCCACTCCATCATGTTTCTTATAGCCTGGTTTAGTGTAAGTATACTTCCCGCCAAAGGAGCAGTTGGAGAAACTAACCTTACGATGCCATCCTTAACTACTACTTGTTGCCCACCCAAGTCATAGTCGCCCTCAGGTAAACCACAGGCGCTCATGGCATCGGTAATTAAGACCAAGCGATCCAGCCCGGTTCCGCCCTGATTTGCATGTAGAGCAGATCGCCGCTCTCCTAACAAAGCTCCTACCAGCAAGCGAATAACTGCTGGGTGTACATGATGTCCATCAGCAATTAGCTCCAAAGTGACTTCGGGACAATCGATAGCAGCGCCTGCCGTTCCAGGCTCCCGGTGATGAAAGCCCCGCATGGCGTTAAAAAGGTGAGTGACATGAGCAACTCCCTTGGCCACAGCAACCTTAAACTGCTCATAAGTGGCTCCTGTATGGCCGGTACTAGCAATGACGTCATAGTCGCGGAGAACCTTGAGCAAACTGCTGGCACCCGCAATCTCCGGAGCCAGGGTGACCATCCTGACCAAATTGGAACCACACGCTGTGGGGAAGGGCTTCTGGCTTATTAGCCTAGCCCCCGCTTTCAAAAGGTCCTCTAATTCACGGGCGTTAGCAGGACGGATCTGGCCTAGCGGCTGCCCACCAGCGTAATCCGGGTTGAGGTACGGCCCCTCTAAGTGCACCCCCAAGGGATAGGCGCCCGGAGGCAATGTGTCTGACGCTAGTGTGTTCCCGTAGCTCCCCCCGGCAGATTGCCAATTGTGGAACACGCTTTGAAGCTTAGCAGCTGTATCAAGGGCGGTTTCCAGGGTCTTCGGGTCAGAAGCTAGGGTAGTAGCTAGGAAAGCAGTAGTCCCAAAGCGCGCCAGCATCCGGGCTGCCTTCATCCATCCTTCCAACGGGTCAGTAGTAAAGTCGCCGCCTCCGGCCCCATGAACATGCAGGTCGATGAACCCGGGGGCTACCAGGTGACCCCGGGCATCTAAAACCTCAAGGGTATACGATGTGCTAGTATCGCCACCGGCACTTTTACCGGCGCCCGTGATGGGGCTAGACCCTAGGCCCAACACCTGGGCTGGCCCGGACAGGATCAAGCGTTTTTCCAGGTAGGCTAGATCCATCCTGGTTCCTTGTTGGCCCAAGCAGAGCGCTACCAGTTGACCCGGCCTCTGCAGGGCGTTTTTGGCCAGGAAATGGGCTGCCGTACCCCGGGGGCCAACAGCCTGAATCTTGCCCTTCTGGATGATCAATTCCCCATCGTTAATAATCCGACCCGGGGCTATCAAGTCGCCACCCAAAATCACGGTTACAACCGAAGACGGTTCCAACCGCCCCACTTCTTGGCTCACTCTTACCCCACCCTGACCTGGCATAAGCTTGAATTCAGGTGCGAGGCAGCCTCCCGGTCGGCAACCACCGTCACTGCCGGGTGGAGCTGCAATACCGACGCTGGAACCTCCGGCGTAACCGGCCCCTCCAGGGCCCGCGCTAAGGCCAGAGCTTTTTCTGCACCAGAAGCCAGCAAAAGAATCTCTTTCGCCCTCATGATGGTCTTAATCCCCATGGTAATGGACTGACGCGGAACCCTCAAAGGCAAAAAGGGTTGAGAATTGATTTCCACCGTCTCCCGATCCAGATCGACCACCCGGGTACGGGATTCCAACGGGGCCCCGGGCTCGTTGAAACCAATATGCCCGTTGCGCCCAAGGCCCAGGATCTGGAGGTCAATTCCCCCGGCTTTCTCAATCTCCTTCTCATAGTCAGCGGCAACCTGTTCCGCATCTTGGGGATTTAGCTGGCTGGGCAGCAGGTGGATACGCCTGGGGTCAATGTTGGTTTTGCCAAACAAGTGTTCCTGCATGAAATAACGGAAGCTGCGCGGGTCTTGGGGATTCAAGCCAACATACTCATCCAGGTTAAAGGTAGTGACTTCAGCCATGTCCAAAAGCCCTCTACGGTACAGCTCTACCACCTCGCGGTAAAGGCCCACCATGGTGGTTCCGGTTGCTAGTCCCAGCACCAAGTCGGGCTTACGGCGTATGCGATCGGCAACAATGCTTGCCCCCTGACGACTCATATCATCGTAATCCCAGGTTACTATTACCCTCATGACGACCCCTTCCCGATCAAGATTCACCAAAGCTAGCCCTGCCAACAGCTCGCCCACCATCAGCGCCTTTATCATCGATTCAGAAGAAAAATGCAGGTGAAGGGCTGAAAATGTCTGCCAGCCGCCGGCAAGCCATGAAAGCCTGCGCCGCCCGGCACCCGGCCTCAAGACCTCGCACCCTAACCATAGCCTCATAATAGCTTTGATAGGGAATGCCCTGGTGCGGGCGAGGTCCACCACCTACCGCATCAAGGCGGAAAAGTTCGTATTTCTTTAGAGCAGCCAGCCATATATCCACATACCCGGAGACATCAATGTAGACCCCAGGGTTAAAGCCGTTCAGGTCCTCGCAATTCTCGCCGAATAGCACCTCGCCCACCCGCCAGGGCCGGCTACCGCCTGGGTCATATGCGGGATCCGCAGCCAGCTTTACCCCCTTGAGCACCGATTGGTGAGTGGCAACGTGGCGGGGATGCCAGCTGCCCAGCCAGTGAGTGACTATGCCGTCAGGCCTTTCTGTCCGGATGAGATCAGCTATGGTTTTCCCGAGAGTATCGCTCCCCGGCAAAGCTCCCGCCGCAAATCCCAGCCAAATGCAGCCGGCCCCCAGCTCTTGGGCCGCCAACTTCATTTCTTCCTCCAGCTGGGCCGCAAATACTTCCGGAGGTTTAGAAGGATGTCCTCTCTCCCCCCGGGTAAGGTGGACCATGGTGACCCGGTGGCCCTGAGAAGCGTACCTGGCCGCCACTGCTCCTGCCATGCACTCGGCATCCATGGCGTGAGCGCCAATAACCATCAAGTGCCTTTTGTCCGTCGCTACCGCCCCCTCCAAAAACCAGTTGTTTTCTAACCGGACCGCCGGTTCCTCGCTCACCCACAAGCCCTAGGCTCACCACAACTCGGCAACGTTTTTGTTACAGGAGCTTCCTGCTTCAAGCACACCTTATTCCTTACGTGTGCCCGTAGGAACGCCATTAGAGGTACTGCCGCGCCAGGGAAAGGTGATCCTGCCCAGCAGCGCTGGGTGTCTAGCGCCACTAGTGCGAGGCACATTGGCCGGAAGACCCTGGATGGTCTCATCAGCAAGGATGGTCCAAGTCATAGCCTCCCTGGCTTCGTTGGGTATGCCGAAGTCCTCATGGGTTTTGACCGCAGCCGGAGCCAGACACTTTCGCACAAAGGCAAGGAGAGTCTTATTCTTGGTACCCCCGCCACCCAGGATTACTTCATCCACCTGCCCCCGCGGGTACAGGAACCGCCTGTAGTGATAAGCCATGCATTCCGCTGTATAGGCAGTTACGGTAGCAACGATGTCAGCCGAATTAAGGCCAAGCTCTTGACTCTTGACCATAACTTGGTCAACGAACTCTTCCCCAAAGTCTTCCCGACCGGTAGTCTTGGGCAGGGGGCGCTCAAGGTAAGGATGCCTGAGCAATTGCTCCAGCAGTTCTCGGTTGACTCGCCCTTGGGCTGCCCAGAGGCCATCCTCATCAAATTGCTTCCTGCCGCCGGTAAGCCTTCTGACCACTCCATCTATAACCATGTTCCCCGGACCAGTGTCAAAACAGATGATGTCCTCGAGGCTGCAACCAGGCGGCATAGCAGTTACATTGGCTATGCCGCCAATATTCTGCAGGGCCCGGTAGAGCCTGTCGTGGCTGAAAAGTAAATAATCGACATAGGCACTGAGGGGCGCCCCATGGCCACCAGCGGCAACGTCGTTGGCCCTAAGATCCGAAATCACCGGAACCCCACAAAGCTCGGCGACCAGAGCCGGGTCTCCCATCTCTATGTGGATTCCTTGATTTTGGTTGCGATCGGATGGGGGATCATGATATAGGGTTATTCCCTGCA
>JACIYF010000004.1 GCA_014360065.1 Clostridia bacterium
CGCTTCATAGCTACGACAAATCGTAACCTGGAGTCTCTTGTTAACGCAAAGCAGTTCCGGGAAGATCTTTACTACCGTCTGTGTGTTTTTCCCATTTACTTGCCCCCGCTGCGGGAACGAAAGGAAGATATTCCCCTTCTGGTAAATCACTTTGTCAAGCAAAAGGGATTGCTGCTCGGCAAGCCCTTTGTGGAGGTCCCCGTTGACGTTCTGAGGGCATTCTATAATTACCACTGGCCTGGCAATGTTAGGGAGCTCGAAAACCTTATTGAGTATGCAGTAAGCATTACTACCACACCCTTCATAAGCCTTCAGTCTGTTTTGCACCGCCTCCGTTTTCGAACTGAACTAAACCCTCTTGAGAGCACTGGCAATCTCCGTCAATTGAATGCCAGCCAGGATTCCATCCTGATCCAAGCCCTGGAAAAATACGGGTCTACAGTAGAAGGAAAGAAGAGAGCGGCAAGGGAATTGGGCATAAGCCTTCCAACTCTATATCGAAGGCTTCGGAAAATGCGGGGTAATCCTGGCCAGGAGGCTACGGAGTAAGCGCCTAAGCGCTTCTCACAATTATCACTTTTATCACATTAATTTCTCAAATGATAAAAATTGATTTAAGTTCGGCGGTTGATGGGCGGCTGAACCTTACCGGTAAAAGCTTTCTCCTTTGTTAACAGGGGAAACTCTATGGCATCATTCTTGCTTGCTATGAGTTGTTAGGGGGGGTGAGCTCTATTCCTGAGCCCGGAAGTCTTTTCTGGAGCGAGAGCAAAGAGGCGATCCCTGCTGATGAGCTCAGGAAGCTTGAGTTTTGGAAACTGCGCCAACTGTTGAGCTATGTCACGGAAACTTCTCCGTTCTATCGCCGGATGTGGGATCGAAGCGGTTTTAATCCTGACCAGGTCAGAACGATTGAAGATCTAGCCCGGATCCCCTTAATTACAAAGAATGATCTAAGAAAAAGCCAGGCAGAAGGAGGCAGGTTGGGAGGTCATTGCTGCGCACCCCTTAGCGATGTTGTCCGAGTCCAGGGTACAAGTGGAACAACGGGACAACTCGTATATACGGGCCTGACCAAGCGGGATGCCGAAGTCTGGGCGGAGCTTTTTGCCAGGCACGCGTGGATTGGAGGGTTGCGACCTGGAGACTCCATTATAAACCCGTTCAATTTCGCCTTATCTGTGGGAGGGTTATCCGAGTGTATATCTGCGGAAAAGATGGGTCTCACCGTCATTCCGGTACCTTTTTCCTCGGTATCCATAGAGAAACTGATCCAGATAGTCAAGGATTTGAAGCCAGTTGTTCTGTGCGCTACTCCATCATTGGCAATATTTTTGCAAGAACAGATAGGGGCTTATCTTGGAGTTGAGCCCATTGAGCTGGGTTTTAAAAAGGGCTTCATAACTGGGGAGGTTTTCTCCGAACAGGACCGCAGGAAAATTGAAAATGCATGGGGGATAGATGCACGCAACTACTACGGGCTAACCGAGGTTGCTCCCGACTTAGCTGCTGAATGCCACGAAAAAAGCGGTATGCATTTCGTTGGACAGGGCTATGTACTGTTAGAGCTAATAGATTGGGAAACCGGTTCGCCGAAATCTTTAGAAGATGGAGTAATAGGAGAGCTCGTATTTACTACTCTAGACCGTGAATGTTGTCCGGTAATCCGCTACCGCACGGGGGATGTTGCTCAGGTTTGGACCTCCCCATGCAAGTGCGGCAGAAACACCCCTAGGGTAAAGATCATTGGACGGACTGACGACGTGGTGAAAATTGGCGATATCCAAGTGTTCCCCTCTGCTATTCAAGAAATAGTAGCCTCGTTCGGACCTGAGACTACGGGCGAAATGAGGATAGTTTTAGATAAAAACCCAGTTCATCGGAATACAAGTCGTACTCTGAAAGTTAAGGTTGAATACGGGCAAGGGGTGAGCAAGAACAGGCTACTTGCGTTGGAGAGTGAGATAAGAGAAAAGGTTGAGACGGCATTGGGTTTAGAGACGAGCGTTTTCTTGGTCCCTCCATATTCCCTTCCGCGCTCAAATTTTAAAGGGCGTTACTATGAATGAATTGATTCGACTCGTGAAGTAAGACGGCTGCGTAGAGAAGAGAGAATCGAGAATAGTGGGGTGTGCCGCTGTCACAATAGAAAGCGGTTTTGAAATGTAGTCTGTTTTAGGGTGGAAAGGAGGTATGAAAATAGAACCGATACTGCGGCTTTTCAGTGTATTATGAAAGCTTGATTGGAGGTCATCTGTAAATGAAACTTGAAATGATGGCAGGAAAGGTAACGTGGGACGGGCTGAAGCAAGAGCTAATGGAACTGGCGAAGGAGAAGCTTATCGAACTCATTGACATGTGGGTCAGGAACTATTGGACCAACCAGAACTATTGGATGACGCTGGTGGAGCGGGATTTTGGATTTGACCAGGCAGCGCGGCTTGACGGCGAAGTTTGGGAAAACACTGCCAGAGCTCAGGCCTATCGGTTAAAAAGAATATTAGATCTGGGTAGTGACACTCAGGCGCTAGCGACGGTACTCAAGTTTTGCGCTGCGCAATGGGTAAATGCTGGCTTCGAATGGGAATTCCTGGAGGTCGGGCGTGACAGGCTGGTCATGAGGGTGGGTAAGTGCCCGATGGGAACCTACCGAACCGAAAAGAATCTTCCGCTTCTGCCGTGCAAGTTCGGTTCTCCTCCGCTGTACACTGCGCTGGCCAAGGCAATTAATGACAGCTTTCAGGTCAGGTGCCTTCATGCGCACCCCGACCCACCTAGGGAAGGAGTTATGTGCGAGTGGGAGTTTGTATTGGAAGGAGAAAGCGAGGGGGCAGTGCCGTGAATGACTTAAAGCCTCTATCAGGAGTAAGAGTGTTAGACCTTACATGGGTTTATGCAGGGCCTTTTGCGACCATGCTGCTGCGGGACTTGGGAGCGGATGTGGTAAAGGTTGAAGGTCCTCCTGTTGGTGACTATACCCGTACTTTCCCCCCGATGCGCAATAGTTGGAGCGGGTATTTCTATATGCTGAACAGGGGCAAGAAGTCGGTGGCTCTCAACCTCAAGAACGCGAGGGGCAAGCAGGTATTCCTCGAAATGGTTAAGCATTTCGATGTAGTGGCAGAGAATTTCGTTGCCGGGACAATGGATAGATTGGGTCTTGGTTATGATGCCATCAAGCAGGCAAACCCGAGAATAATCTATGCTTCTATTAGTGGTTTTGGTAGTTTTGGACCATACTCTAATCTTCCTTGTGTAGACCCGGTTGCTCAGGCGATGGGAGGCCTCATGAGCATGACAGGCTACCCCGATATGCCACCGTTGAAGACAGGCCCAGCCATTGCCGATTCGCTTGCTGGACTATACCTGGCGGTTGGAATACTAGCAGCGTTGCGTTCCAGGGAACAAACTGGGGAGGGACATAAGCTCGAGGTCTCGATGATGGACAGCGTTTTCTCGGTGCTTGAAGAAAGCGTTATCAGGGCTAGCATGACAGGGAATGCCCTTCCGGCAAGGGGTAATACTGATCCTCTTGGTGCGCCCTGGGATGCTTTCCCGACGAAAGACGGTAAGTGGCTTATGGTATGCGTGTTGGGGAGCGATAAGTTCGACAAGATCTTTAGGCATATCGGGCGACATGATATAGCAGATAAATACAAGGGGGATGAGGAGGAAATTATAGAGGCGCGCTCGCGAGATTTGTTGCTTATTAATCAGGCATTTGCTGAATGGACAAAGACTCAAGATAGCAGAGAGCTGAGAAACTTCCTTCTCGAGTTAAGAATTCCATGCGGAGAAGTGAAGGATGTGGTAGAGCTGCTAGATGATCCGCACCTGAGGGCAAGGAATATGGTTGTCGATATAGACCATCCCGCCCTGGGTCGGGTGAAGACTTTCAATCTGCCGATTAGGTTCTTCACCAGTAATGTTGGGATATCCCCCCAAGATAAGCCCATGGATCCTGATATTGGCCAACACAGTTACGAAGTCCTCCACGACCTCTTGGGCTTAGAGGACAAGGACATTGAGGTCCTAAGAAGCGAGGGGGCTATCTGGGCTTAGATGTAGAATTTCTGATCGAGAAAGGAGTGTGCCGTATGAGTGGTGAGCCGCGAAACGCCACAGGTGCAAAGAGGGTGCTATCACGGTGGGATCTATTATCGATTGGCCTTGGTGCCGTAGTTGGATGGTCGTGGATCCTCTACGCAGGGTTGTGGTCGTCGACCCCAGGGACGGTTGGCGGAGTAATTGCTTGGGTAGTAGTGGGTTTATTGTGCACACTTGTAGGACTTGTTTACGCTGAACTCTCTTCGGCCTTTCCCAGGGCTGGGGGAGAAGTTGTCTTCGCTTTCGAAGGCCTCGGAGAGAGGGCAATGTTTGCAGCTGCTTGGTGCATTCTGCTCGCCTGGGGATCCCTTCTTCTCTTTGAGACAATAACGTTTCCGATAATACTGGAAGGACTGGGATTCCGCGTTCCCCACGTGGGATACCTATATACCGTTGCAGGTCAACCTGTATTCATCAGTACCTTTCTGATCTCACTTTTGGGAAATGCAGCGTTTGCCTACCTAAACTACATCGGGGTGCGGTTCAGCGCCATTTTCCAAACACTTGCAGTAGCAATTCTTTTCGTTGCAGCTGCATTTTTCTGCCTCAGCGGCATATGCCTGGGCACCCCGGCAAATGCAAAGCCCTTGTTTACCAGCCCAAGTGGCTTTTTTGCAGTACTTCTCATGCTACCCGGATTCATGTCAGGGTTTAACGCCATTCCCCAGGCAGCTGAGGAAACATATGTCCAACCTAGCGTCCTTGGGAAATCCGTGGTATACACTGTTTGGGGATCGGTTCTGTTCTACGCGCTAATCGTGGTTGGGTTATCGTTGGGCGCCCCCCTGGGCATCCGTTCAGGTGAAGGCCTAGTAGTTGTGAAGGCGGTCGACCTCATGTTTGGCGGTTCACCCTACGCGAGGTTTCTCGTACTACTTGCCTCACTCTTGGGGATGCTGACTACGTGGAATGCTGTTTATGTAGCTTGCAGCCGACTGCTGTTTGCGCTGGGAAGGGCAAAGATTATACCGAGTTCTGTGGCAGCGTTACACCCTAAACATGCCACGCCCCACCGTGCAATTCTACTTCTCTTCGGGGTAACTAGTCTCTGCTGCTTACTGGGTACCAGTAAGACTATCTACGTGGGCATAGTGAATGTCTTTTCATTCTTCCTAGTTGTTCTTTGGTTGCTGGTCTCTGTTTCCTTTATTAGATTAAGGTCTGCTCGCCCTGACCTAGAAAGGCCGTACAGGGCACCAGCGGGAAAGGTGGTTGGCTTTGGCGCGGTCTTGTTCTCGGCAGCATACCTTCTAGTATACACGCCTGTCACTCCGTCAGGCCTAGCGCCAGGTGAATGGCTAGCAGTGGCTTTACTTGTGCTCGTAGCCGTGGTTTTGTACTCTCTATGGTATAGAGGAGCAGGTTATCTACCTGCAAGCGAGAGGAAACGGTTCCTTAGTGGGAATTAAATGGTGAGAGAAGCAAGAATATGGTGTTTGGCTGAGATTTGGCAGGTGGGCACTACCATACGTACCTGGACACTATTAAATCATATTGCTGTCAACGCGCTTTATACATAGTACTGGAAGTCTGGAAGTGATTGGCCGATGAATCATTAGCTTGATGACACTGAAGTCTATTCCAAGAGTAAGGCGAATCCTCCTTTTGAAGAGTTAACATGCCCAAATAATTTTAAGGGGGATTCGCATTATTTCTGGGCGTTATTAAGGTTACGGCCCTGTTGCCAAACCCATCGACAAGCCGCGCCAATACACGTATACTGGTACCGTAGATTAGAAAGCGGCTTGAGGTGGCTTAATTTCTCATGATGGACAGGAAAACCCCCTCTAGAAAGCTATTTTACCAGTTTTCGCTGGAAGAACGGGTACCAGAGGATCACTTTTTGCGGCTGGTGGATCAAGCAATTGATTTCCGTTTCGTCTATGACCTGGCCGCACCCTTCTACAGCCACACAGGCGCCCCCTCAATAGATCCGGTGGTGATCTTCAAGATGGCCCTCATCGGCTATTTATACAACATTACCAGCGAGCGAAGGCTGGCCGAAAAGGTACGGCTCAACCTCGCCTTCATGTGGTTTATAGGCTATGACATCGGTGAACGTCCCCCGGACCACAGCATCCTTTCCAAGGCAAGGCGGAGGTTCGGCAAACAGGTTTACGAGCAGTTTTTCTCAAGGGTAGTTGAAGCTTGCCGGAGGGCTGGCCTGATCGAAGGTGATAAAGTCTACCTGGACGCCACCCTGGTACGGGCCAACGCCTCGCTTGATTCATTGACCGAACGGGAGAAACTTTTAGATGCCGGGGAATACGTTGAGCGGTTATGGCAAGATAACCCGGAAGAAGATGACGCCACATTAAAGGCAAGGACGAGCCTTAAGCCTGGCACCGGCGGCCGGCAACCCAAAACCAACGAGAAGTGGGTTAGCACCACCGATCCCGACGCTGCCTTAGGCACCGCATCATCACTGCCGTTTGCACCACCGCCGGTGACTATCCCGAACACAGGATGTTACCTTACCTTGTCGGGCAGCATACCTTCCATGCCCGCAGGAAACCAAAGGAGGTTGTAGCTTTTGCCTCCTATGGAACTCTGGACACCTATAGCTTTCTTGTGGGTCAGGATATGCTTCCTGCTATTCCGAGACGTACCACTTGGAAGCAAACCAGGAAACGCCGCGACCAGCTCGGGTTTGTTTACGACCAGGAGAGGGACATTTACATCTGCCGCCGGGGCAAAAAACTTTACCGGGAAAAGAGCGAGGATGCTTCTTGGGGGATACGCCACCACACCCACGCCTATGCCTACCGGGGCTGCGATCTCAAGGGGGTATGCGCCAAAGGCGAGCGGTGCACCATCAGGTGCAGCGGTAGTGAAGATTTGCTGGGCAAGATACGAAACCACCTTGAAAGCGCGGGCAAAAGAAAATCTTAAGAAACGGAAGTGCTGGGTGGAAACGGTAAATGCCGATCTGAAAAACAATCATAGCCCTTAGCCGGGCTAGATACCGGGGCAACCCGGCCGTGCATATCCAAGCCTTGATGGCCGCCTGTGCTCGTAACGTCTGCCAGCTGGTAAAACACCTTAAAACGTTAACGAAACACCCGCCGACTCTAGCCCAATTGAAACGAGAAGAGCTAAGGATGTGCTTCGTGGGGTAGTGGGAAGGAGGTATAGCAGCCCGTCCATGGGGTAGCCATGCCTTTATTAACTACTGGCACACTAAGAAAAACAGGGTTTGGCAACAGGCCCGCAACCAAAAAGGGGACTACTGTGGTAACGAGGATGTCACTTAACAGCCGCCGTGAGTATCTGAACACCATATGTCAACGCTACCAGCAAGCCTCTTCTCGCAAGGAGAAGTCAGCGATCATCGATGAGGTGGTGCGAGTATTGAACTATCACCGCAAGTATGCCATTCAGGTCTTGAACGGCCCTGTACCGGCAACCAAAGGCCTTGTAGCAAACGGAGCTGGCCCCTTCAGTATCTTGAGGCACTCTCCACCATCCAGACGGTCTGGGAAGCCATGGATTACCCCGGTGCGGAACGCCCCCACCCGGTACTCCTGCCTACCGCTGAACTGCTGGCCTTACATGGCGAACTCACCTTGACGCCAAAGATCCGTTGCCAGCTGGCCAAAATCAGCCGGCCTACCCTGGCCCGGTGGCGTTCGCCCAGGGCTAGCCGTACCTTGCCCCTTCCCAAGGTGAAAAGCCACCTCACCTCCCAAACCCTATCGACCGCTACCAATGGAACGAGGACCGGCCGGAGCCTTGGAGGTGGATTTGGTGGAACATAATGGCGGATCTTCTTTAGGCCACTTCGCCTGCACCCTTACGGCGGTAGATGTGGTTTCTGGCTACAGCCGCCGCCGGGCGGTCCTGGGGCGGTATATTCTGCGAGTTGGAGACTATCTTCGCCGAGTGGCCCTCAGGCGTTTGGGGCCTCCATTCCGATAACGGCAGGGAGGTTATTAACGACCAGCTATCCCGCTACTGTCAGCGTCTTCTGAAGTCCTAAGTTCAGATTAGATGTTTTGCCATAAAGGGAATTTTTTCCTGCAACTAGAGAAACATCCCGAAGTCGTCATCGCGATTTAAGGACCGTTCCATTGTGGTTAGCAATTTGTAGAATTCATACAGATGAAATAGCGGGACCCAGAGAATGCTGCCGCCCTGACCTCAGGTAACTTCGCTTCCTTCCCGGCCCGGAACCCAGTCGGCAGCCATATTCAGGAGTGCGTCCTTCGCGCCCCACAGCCGAGCACCGGGTAGGCGTCCCGCATCCTGGTCAGATTGAGGTAGGCGTCAGGCCCGTCGCCGAAGGCGCCGTCCTTCTTGAGGTAGACCGCGTAGCGGAGCCCGTCGGTGACGATGAGCCTGCTACAGGACCCGCGGGCCGGCTGCTCGGCGTAGGACTGCGTCTGGAGGAATAGGGGAGGCTTTTGACCCCCCCAAAGGGCACCAGTCAGCCAATTTGATTTCTGACCAATCCACGGGTTGCCGCGCTCTCAACGGGCCAGCAACTCCTCAGCAATCTCAATTAGCATTTCCTGGTTCTTGATGTCAGTCAGGCGTCTTATCTTAAACTCGGCTCGGTTGCACCAGTAGTCTCCCACTGAGGGATCGGTCTCAAATACAAGTTCTTCGTTGAAGCGATAACACGGACTACAATTCATTTTCTGCAGAATCTGGTCTGGGAGCAGCTTCAGGATGTGGTGAGGCCATGCGCGGCGGACGTTTAGATCACGGCGAAGGTAATCTTCGTCACGGGGCTGGTAGGCTCCTGTGATAAACAGCAGGGGAAAATAGGGATCAACCCCCAACTCGTTACAGACAGCGTAATAGTCGCGGCTCTTGAAGGCCACTCTACTGTCCTCGTTGACTTTTACCAGCATGAAGGCAAATTTGTACTTCCCGAGATGCTCGAACAAGAAGTTTCCCAGGTGTTGGGAGGCTCCATTATGCCATACGGAGTATCCTTTCTCCCACCAAACGAAAGCGTTGTCTGGGATACGACTCCTCACATATGACACAAAATCATCGAACAATAGACAGCATGTCTTATGAAAGTTATCGACCTCCCGCAGAGCCTGGACCAAGTTCGCACTCACCGAATCTTCCCTCCTTAAATGATACCCAGTTGGGTCTCAAATAGCCTCCTACCTAGGGCTTATAGAAAACTGCCGCGATGGCTTCCACGGCCCCCGGAACTTGCTGTACGTATGTTCTGCAGTATGCTGGGTGTAAACAGCCTGACAACCCTAGATTCAGAGTGTAAAGCCTTTGGTACCATAACCACCGTAACTCTGTGACGATCCCCGACATTGCGGGCTGGGGCCAACCGCTGAACCTCGCGTAGCCCTTGAAACGCAAGTAAGTTTCCAGTAGTTGTAGGATCTTGCATTCTGCCGTCCGCGTGGGATACTTCCCGCTGCGCAGAGCTTCAGCAACAAAATCGTAGACGCTGTGCCAACCCAGCCAGAAAAGGCGCGCCTCGCCACCTGCAGCTCTCGAGCTCGTTTCGAGATCCTTCCGGGGCAGGATGCGGTGGCCCGTAAGGAAAACAACCGCCTTTCTACAGTTGGGGTACTGCTGAGCGAGACTTTCCCAATACCTGTAGAGTTGGTCCACCTCACGGTTTTGGATCACGCCGTCCTCGACTTCCTCGGCACTGCCACTCTTTCCAGAGCGATGCTTGACCTCAATGACAATCGCAGCACAGACGCCGGCTTCGCCCTCCAGCCTTAGAAAAACGTCTGGAATCCCGTACAAGAAACCAGTCTTCCAAAACTCAATGGCTTCAACCCGTGTGCAGGTGCCTATGTGCTTTTCCAAGCATTCGCCATCAATGCTTCTCGCCCTACCGATAAAGCGGATAAACTCTTCGTCCGGCAGTAAAGAGAGCAACCCGATTGCCGTTGATGTTAAAATGTCTTCTTCGAAGCCCAGCCTTCCGGCGATTTCCGCGTAAATCATCTAGTTCCCTCCGTCTTTATCAAAGCTCCTCTCACAGTAGCTTCATCACGGAGCATTCCCCTTAACTAAATGCACACCCTTACCTGTGAAGCAACTACTGCATTAAACCTACCGCGGAGGGCTTAAGCCCACTCGGCAGCCATGTAAAGGAGCGCGTCCTTCGCGCCCCGGCAGTCGAGAACCGGATAGGCGTCCCGCATCCTGGTCAGGTTGAGGTAGGCATCAGGCCTGTTGCCGAAGATACCATCTTTCTTAAGGTACACACCGTACAGCCACCCGTTGGTAACGATGAGCCTGGAGCAGGTCTCTTCTCCCACCAGCCCGGCATGGGTCTTCGCCTCGCTCGAACGCATAACGAGGAAGAATTCGTCGTACGGCTTTACTTCGACCACGGCCGCGAGGTTTCCTTCCTCCCGTGGCAGGGAGGCGAACAGGGCCACGTCTGCGCCCTCCCAGTTCACGGCCGTCTTCTCGGGCGTCCACCCCAGGGCGCGCAGAAGCGGCACCACCAGGTGGGCGGTGGCCTCGACCTCCGAAGGGTAGCGGTTGCGCCCATACCACTGCACCAGCCGAAGCACCTCGCCGACCCGTTCCGGCAGGCGCTCTACCACCGCGCCGTCCACCCCGCGCTTGAGAAGGTACCCTGAAATCTCGTCCAGTTCGAGGTCTCTCGAGGGTGCGGGCAAGTCCCGCAGCGGCCGCCGCCACGCTTCCGGGTCAACGGACAGGCTCTCGAGCCATTCCAGCACGGGTTTTGCGTCCATAACCTGTACGGTATCGCCGGGCCTTAAGGTATGGCGGGCAAAGCGCCGGGGAGCGTCCCCGTACCTCCACAGCCAGCGCACCCGCCTCACATGCCCGTAGTCCCAGCCGTCGATGTCGCGGAACTCCTCGTGCCAGATGTAGCCGCCGGCCACGACCCCCACGCCGTAAACGTCGCTCGTGCCAGCCCGCAGTACGACGATGTCGCCGTCCTGCACCTCCTCGCAGAAGCGGTGCAGGTCGGAAAGTTTGCGTTCGGCGAATTCCCTGGGTAAGCGCAGGGTTTCCAGGGCGGAACGCAGGGGTTCCAGGCAGCCGGGCCACGGCCCTTCCGAGCCCGGGCCGTTCAGGATTACGTCCCACTCCAGGCACAGGTCCGCCCAGTGGCGGTCCTCGTCACCCGCGCTAACATGCCAGATTCTCCTGCCGGAGACGTCCATGAATCGCCCACCTCGCTCAATTATGGATTCTTATGCCCCCGCATGCGTTACGGGCGCAATTGCGACCGCGCCTCCGGGCCGGCGATCCCCAGGTAATTCCTGCCCCCAAAGTCCCGGCCCGCCAGCTACGCCGTCCTGGGTCTG
The DNA here is from genome assembly GCA_014360065.1 of Clostridia bacterium. Classification (NCBI taxonomy): domain Bacteria; kingdom Bacillati; phylum Bacillota; class Clostridia; species Clostridia bacterium. The sequence goes on from JACIYF010000004.1 coordinate 11,391, forward strand.
GGTTCCTCGAGCCTCACCCCATACTCGGGCCGCCAGGGCCTCCAGTTTCTGCACGTAGTGGCGCTCGGCGGCGTTGCTGCCGGAAAGGAGCTTGTTGGCCGGGGTGATTTTGGAGAAGTCGCTGGCGTCGATGGCCGCCACCTGATCAAATCTTCATGCACGTCCCTCAGGTCTTTGCCAATCCCCACTTACAGGTCCTCAGCCCTTTCCGCCAGGTCGCGGGTCTTCGGCATCAACTCGTCCACCACCCGCGTGCCGAACTCCAGGTCGCTGATGCGGCGTCATGGCTTCCTGCTGCAGGTCGTCCCAGCGCCTGGAGAGTTTCATCACCTCGACGAGAACGGGCAGTTCAGGTGGAAGAAATCTATAACCGCACTCTATGTGATCAGTAGTGGTTACCAGATTTGGATCCCAACCGTTGCAAATATCTTTTTCATTTGCTCCACGGCCTCGCTCATACCGTATAGATCATTCTCTTTGAGGGCCTGATCCAGCAGATCAATAGGCTTATCCAGGAGGGTGAAAAACTTCTTCCCAGTATCAAAATATTCCCGGTCTCTCGGGTAAACCTTGAAACCATCATTGTTGTAAATATATCTCATCATCTTGTGGTATTCGGAAATGAAGTCCTGGATTTTTTTCCGGTCTTCATTTTTTAAGGGATGGCCGGCGATCATGAGATCTACTGCCCCGCTAATAATACTTATTTGAATTGAGTAACCGTCTATCGCCTGTTGTAAGTACGATCCAAAGCCGTCTGTTTTGATTATCTCCTGTGCTTTCTGCACGTAGGCCTCCCTTTCAGCATTCTCCAGCTTTTGCGCTGATAGAGCCCCTGCTGATGGGTTCGCTTCAACTGCCCGGACAGGCTCCCCCTGGTCTCTGGAACCAGAAGCGTCAGGGACGGTCTTGGCTAGCTTGGATTGGCTGACCGAGGCGTTGTATTCTGCTTCAGTTTGAGGAGGACTATTTGCTGGAGGCAGGATTGCACCGCCTATCACCATAAGTATAAAGCTACCGGCCAGAACTCCCGCTGCTGTCTTTCTGGTATGTATTCGCAGAAACCGCAGCGGCTTGATCAGGCTGATGATTCCGGCCAACATGCCTCCCAAGCCTACAAGAATGAAAAAGCCAGCCATTCTAATTCCCCCTTTTCACCGGGTCAAATTGGCCTGCACTAGGTTACTTCACCCGCCGCAGGTGTGCGGCGTGGCCGGTTCTTTCCGGCGGCTTCTCTGCCGCTTCTACTGCCAGGTCCGCACATTCCTCGACAACAGCTTCCGCGGCTTCCGCAGCATCTTGGCCGGAGTACAGGCCATAGAGGCCCGGGCCGCCGCCTTTTAAGCCTAGGCTTGACACCATTCCCCCCAGGTGCTCTTCCAGAGACAGCCTATCGCCCTGTAACTGCATATAGTAAGGGCCGAAGGAAGGATCGTTTAAAGGTGAGTGGGCGATACGGAGTGACAGCACCAGCAGCCGCAGGCAGTTAGAAGCAAAATGCACTTCGGCCCCGGCCCCGGCCAGGACCAGAGGAAGGAATACGGGGTAGAGAAAGGGAAGCTCCCTGCCCTTCTTCAGGTCGCGGCAGCCGCACCAGGACCGGTGGAGCGGGATAAAGCCATCTTCCGGCAGCCCTTCGCCGGCCGCCATGCTCTTAAGGACCCTGGCCTCCAGCATGCCGGCCAGTTTGGCCGCGGCCGCCGGGCAAACCAGCCGGTCGCCCGCGGCCAGGGCCAGGCCTCGACCGCGCAGCCGGGAGAGGGGTACGAAGGCCGGGCAGTCCCTGAGGAAGCTGCGTAGCCAGGCCAGGAAACTTGCTAATGAGTGGCGGGGCAGGGGCTTGGTTACGACCACGGCATCTTCATTGTTCCTGATGATTAAGGGCAGCATCAGGTACCAGACGGCACATTCCAAGCGCTCCTCCACGGGCGGGTCGTAGAGCAAGGGCATCTGCGCATGCAGGTGGGACATAAGGTCCGGGTCGGCTGCCGCCTCCAGGGCCCAGCGTCCGTGCCACTGCCTCGGGTCGCCTGGCAGGGACTGGCTGGCCAGCCACCGTTCAAAACAGGGCTCCAGGAAGGGCACATGAACCACCCGGGCCGGACGGCTTTCGTACCCTGGCATCTTCCTGAGCTGTCCCTGCCTGAGAAGGAGAAAATCTTTAAAGTCCTCCACGGTGCCACCGAACAACCTCTGGAAGGTCTCCGGGGTATACTCCACCACCGCTACTACGCTTCCGCGGCGGGCTATCGTATGCTCAACGTTCATGGCATCGCCCTCCTTTCCCCGGCCTGCCGGCAGCAGCCGCCAGGTCCTTGCTGGGTAAGGTTCAGTTCCATACCCAGGGCCATGGTAGCAGAGGTAAAGGGACACCCTGGTGTCCCTTTGCGGTGAGGGAGAAAAATCTTTTGATCATGGCTTGGGTCTCTGCCAGGGGCCAAACCTACTTCACCCTCTTCAGGTGACTGTGCCGGCGGGAGGATCCCGGCGGTGTCGGGGTCAACTGCTCTTTGATGGTGGCCGCGAGGCCGCCGGCCATCAAGGCGATCACGAAGCCATCTCCCATCTCCCGGTGGAAGTTGATCCCATGGGCGGCGAAGAAGGATTCCCACCTTTCCACCGGTAGTTCGTCCACATCGGCGGCGTAGGCCCGGGCCATGCCGGTATCCACGTCCTCCGCACCGCCCAGGAGCAGGATGGGCAGTCCGAGGATCTCCGTCCAGGGGTAGAGCCGGCCGGACGGAGGAAGGATGCGGTGGCGGGCGGCGACGGCGAAGTACTCGGGTGTTTCTTTCCCAACCCGGGCGGTAAACCGCTCCACGGCGGGCAAGAGCCGTCTAGCCCGGGCGGCAACCACCAGCCGGTCGCCCGGTACAACGGCCAGGCCCCGCGCCCGCCTGGCGGAAAGGCGCTCGAAGGGCGGGGCGTGGTGCCATACGCCTCTAAAGAGGCTACGCCGGATGTCCTGCAGCAATTTCAGGGGCAGGGGGGCGAGGAGGCACCGTGCTGCGGCGGGTTCGGGCACGGTTACCGGCAGGCACCACACCAGGGTCTCCGCCTTGAGGATCTCCTCGCGGGGGACGAAGTGCTCGAAGGGGTGGCGGGAGCGGATGGCTGCCAGGCGCTCCGGCCGCCGCGCAACCCACACCGCCCACTCGCGGTGGGCGTCGGCGCAGAGGGCACGGCGCGGGTCCTCCTCCACCCAGGCCAGGTAGTCCTCCAGGTCGAACGGTACCCGCACGGGCCAGAACAGGCAAAGGTCGTCGCGCTCCCAGGCCAGCTCCTCCTGCCTGGCCACCAGGAAGTCCCGGTAGTCGTCGGGTGTGCCGCCCCAGAGGCGGAAGAATTCCTCCGGTCCGTAGGTGAGGTAGATGAACCGGTCGCCGTCGCAGGCAAAACCCGCCTTTCTCCTTTCCGGGCCCTTCATGGCAGCTGCCCTCCTTGAGGGTCCAGGCAGGAAGCCCCCGCGCTTTTCCGGTAGAGACCCAGGGTTTCCTCGAGAACGTCCGCCAGTGCCTCCCTCAACCAGCCCGGCTCCAGGACTTCAAGGGAGGCACCCCAGCCCAAGAGCCAGGGGATCATCTCTTCCGCGCCGCTCACCCTGAAGCGCACCTCCAGGCCCCCGCCGGGCAGTTCCGTTACGGTCTGGCTCTCGTGGTACCTGGTGACGCGGAACTTGTGGGCCAGCCCCGGACCCACCCGCAGGCGGACCGTTTCCGGCGGACCCTGATCTTCTTCCGTCCAGACGCCCCACGCGTGGGCATAGGCGTCCCGGAGCGAGAAGCCTTCGGGGATGGTATAGGTGCTGTTTTCGACCAGGTCAAGGCGCTCTATGTGGTCGAGGCGGAAGACCCGCCTCTCCCCGGCGGTTAGGCAGCGGCCCGCCAGGTACCACACCCCGTGCCGGCAAAGGAGGCCGTACGGCTCGACTTCCCGCTCGGTTACCCGCCCGTCGTAGGCGCGGTGGTAGGTGAAGCGGACCCGCTTGGCCAGGCGGATGGCTTGGAGTATCCTTTCCACCAGGCGTGCGTTCCGGTGCGGGCTGGCCGGGCCGTATCCCGACACGTAGACGTAGCGCTCCATCTCCTGCTTCAGCCTCTGCCACTCCGCCATCCGCTGCAGCACGTTTTCGAACACGAGCTTCATCAGCACCTCGAACTGATCCGGCAAGAGGTGCCGCTGTTGCGGGTACAGGCTTAAAGCGAGAAGGAGCGCCAGTCCCGGGTCCAGGCGGGGCGCAGCCAGGTCCCGGGTGAAGACGTAAGTGTGACGGCCGTTCTTTTCCCGGACTTCGATGGCACGGTGCTCCCGCGGGAGGTCTGCTTCGTCCTCGTCCCGGTCGTAGGCTAAAGGATCGAAAAGGAGGTTCAGGCGCCGGATGATACGCCGGATGGTCCTCTCGCTGGGTTCCCGGTCCTTCACTTCCCGGTATGCCTCCTTGAGTTCCTCCATGGTGGCCCCGCCTGCAGGAGTCTTTTCGATCACCGTGAGCAGGACCTTGATAACTGCCTCCGGGTAGTCGCGGTTTGGCGGGTAAGGCATGTTGGGCGACCTCCTTTCCTTGGTAAACCGTACCCAGCCGGGGGATTTTCTCACTTCTTGGCAACCACATCCTACTGCCTTGTCTGGGCCTTCCCTTGCCGAGAATATCACCGGGTGGGGACACTAGTGTGTCCTGTAAAATAAGATCCAAGCCCGACTCTGCACTAGCCATTTCCTGACATAGCACAATTAAGCGGTGGGTCAGCAAGTCCCCCGATGCTGAAGCAGTACCAGTGGTCCGGATATTCGAGAAGCTTCTCTTCCTGCTTCCCCTTCACCAATTCATACCTCTCAAATGATAACTCGCTTCCTCGTTTACCGAATAGCATCTTCTTAAACTCTCCGATGCCCGCTATAGGCGACTTGTTATTGGGTACTCAACTACCTCGTTGATATGAGACTTCAACTGGTCAGTGTCCTTCTAAAAGGAAGGACCTTTACGGAGGGCTTCAAGATCATCAGGTAGAAGTTGCACCGGAATTTGAGGCCTTCACCTTCCTTTTTAATAATTCCATTTGTTTTATTTGCGGTTGAAATTTCGAGGATGTAAACGTTTTTACCTCCCGTCTGCAGCAATTAAATTACTTGTGATGGCATGCCAGTTCGGGGTTATTGATTTTGCCAAGTCCGAAGACTTTTGACCAGTATCCGCAGGAGTTGGGTCTTTCCACCTTTCTTTAGCACCTGCTACTCTCGAGGAGGAACCGGCAGGAGGAACAGGTGGTTGAGGCAGACCAGAAAGAAGAAATAACCCGTAGGACGGCGAGCAGGCCATCTCCGTAGCCAGGAAGGAGATCAAGGATTACATAAACGCCCTGGACCCTTACGAGTTTCAGGACTTGGTGGCGGCCCTCCTGCGTGGAATGGGCTACTACACACCCTTCATCTTGCCCCAGGGCAAAGACGGTGGCTTTGACTCCTGGCCTACCGGGACCCTTTCGGCAGCACCACTCCCAGGATCAAGGTACAGGTTAAGCACCGGAGCCAGAAGGTCACTGTAAAAGAAGTGCGGGAGCTGATGAGTTTGCTTAACAAAGAAGGCGAAATGGGGCTGGTAGTCTCCTCCGGCGGCTTCACCTCCGACGCTGAGGCGGAATCCGCCAGTCCGCCCGTCACCATCCTTTCCGCGCCGGATGCTCCTGCCCTTCAGGCATGGAGAGGAAGGCGCGGTTGATCCTTCCAGAACCTTTTGCTAGACTCGAAGCATGAAACGAACCAACGTCGTCCGCCTTATCCCCGACCAGGAAGCAAGGTCTGTGCTGAGAACCCTTGGCGACCGGTGCGCAGCTTTATGGAACAGCGCCCAGTACCGGATGCGCCAGGCCTTCTTCTCCGGTCTTCCGGTCCCGTCCTATGCCCGGCTGTGCAAGGAGTTCCAGGACCACGACGCCTACAGGGCCCTGCCCTCCGACATGGCGCAGGAGATTCTTAAAAAAGCCAGGCAGTCCTGGAACGCTTTCTTCGCCTGCCTGCGGCTGTACCGGGACGGCAGGCTGGACAGCAGGCCGCGCGTGGCCGGCTACTGGAAGGACCGGAGATCCGGACAGCGGCTTCTCAGGGTTATACCCGTCAAGTCTCCCCGATCTTACTCCCTAACGGCAAATACCCTTTCCGTGACCCTTCCCGCCGACCTGCGCTCGGGCGGCAGGCTGGCCATCCCCACCAGGGGCATCCTCCGGTTCTCCGGGGCACCCAGAACCCTGGAACTCAGCTACGACCCGGCCAGAAGACGCTGGTATGCCTCCCAGGTGGTGGAGATGCCGGAACCCGAGAGAAACCCCAGGCCAACCCAGGCCGCCGGGATCGACCTGGGGGCGAGGACCCTGGTAGCCCTCGCCGTCGAAGGGGTGGAGCGCCAGGTCCTCTTCTCCGGCAGGGAAGTCTGGAAGGACTTCCTCTACTGGACCAGGAAGATCTCGGCCGAGCAGTCCCGGCTGGCCGGGGCCGGGAGGAGGACTTCCTGGAGGCTCAAGCTCCTCTACCGCAGGCGGGCCAGGAGGCTCGCTCACGCCTTCCGGGCCCTGGCGAAGGAACTCGCAAGGACCCTCAGGGCCAGCCGGGTGGGCACGCTCTATCTGGAGGACCTGACCGGCATCCGGAAGGATATGGACTTCGGGCCGGGAAACCTCCTGGTCCACAACTTCTGGGCCTTCCGGATGCTGAGGAAGGCCGTGGAGGCGGCCTGCTTAAGAGCGGGGATAGAAGTGGTCCCCGTGGAGGCAGACGGCACCTCCTCGCGCTGCTCCGCGTGCAGCGGAGCCGTACAGAGGCCGAAAAGGAACAGGGCATACTGCCCGCGCTGCGGCCTGGCGTGGCACGCCGACGCCAACGCCGCCTTGAATATCATGTCTAAGGGCTCCTCGAAGGGGCACGGGGCGAAGGCCAAAGCCCCCGCGCCGGCAGCCCTCCGGTGGAACCGCCACCGCTGGGTCGCCCGCGCCAAACCTGCGGCCGGCATGTCTCGTAAGACAGCGAGCCGCAACCTCGCAGCTTAGCTGCAGGAATCCCCTAGCTTTAGCTGTGGGGAGGAGGAGTCAGATCGAGAAAATGGATTTGAACAGCCTGATTGAGCTGTGGGAAACATACTACGACAAGATGAGCGAAGAAGACAGGGCCTAGATGCCTCTGCGCCGGGTGGCATTTCTGGCGCCGCCCAAGGAGTAATTGAACACCTGAGTCAGTCTCCGTGAGGCGGCCTAGGTGTTTTTCTTACTCGTATACTGGTTTCCCTGTGCCAAGGCTATTAGGCCTGCGTTGGCCCCACGGCTGGAACCGGTAGCGCAGGAAGTCCCAAAAACTGGGCTACCGGCGCCCTAAAGTTGCAAAGGGATTACGGGACCTGATCTCGCGCATTACTCCTTCCTAAGAGCAAGGAGGCTGTTGTCTGGGTTCAGGTTTGGGGACAGCCGAGAATTCGTGCAGCAGCCGGGCTTCCATCTCCGCAATTCTTGCCTCGACCGTCCCCAGGGCGTCCTCGGTGAAGTAGGTAGCTCCGTGCTTTTCCACCAGGACCTTTATCCCTTCGTACTGGGGAAGCTTCATCTCCCTTTCGGGCGGCACCGGGCAGAACACCGGCCGCCCGTACCTCTTGGCAAACAGGGCAGTGTGCATGGTGCCGCTGTTTATGCCGGCCTGGACGGCTATCACGCCCAGGCTGAGCCCGGCCTGGATGCGGTCCCTCCTGATGAAGTCTGCCTTGGTTGCCGGGTTTCCCAGAGGCTTTTCGGAGAGAAGGCAGCCGCCTCGCTCAAGCGCCTCCATCATGAGATGCCGGTTCTCGGCCGGATGGAGCTTATCCAGGGGGCCGCCGAGCACTCCCACGGTGATGCCGCCCGCCTCGATGGCCCCCCGGTGGGCAGCAGTATCAATGCCTTTGGCAAAGCCGCTCACCACCACGTAGCCCTTGGCGGCAAAATAGGAGGCCATCATCGGTGCCCTGGCCCTGCCGGTGGGGGTGGGCTCCCTGGTTCCCACTACGGCTACGTTTCTTGTGCTTTTTAGACACTCGGACCTGCCGCGCACGAAGAGGATAGGGGGGAAGTCCGGTATGAGAGAGAGCAGCCGGGGGTAGCGGGCATCATAGAACGGAACCTCTTCGATGCCCAGCTCCCTGTCCCTGGAGAGCACTTCATGGGCTGACCTATGGGCCTTGTCGAGCGTGGATGGGTCCGTTACAACTGCCATTACATCGGTTCTGCCTCCCGGGGGGATGAGCGTCCTCACCAGCGCAGGACCGGCAGCCCGAAGCGCATCGACGGAATCAAACGCCTTCATAAGCCTGGCTATGGAAACGGGGCCGAGGACTCCCATCTGGAGGAGCGTAACCCCCAGGACCAGCCTGCCGTCGGCAGTTTCCTGCATGCTGCATTCCCTCCCGTAAATAGGCACGGCTATAGTATACAGGCAACGCAAAGGCATTGTCCACGGCGGCAGAACTGCGGTGTGCAGGTGATTCCCCGCTGGCTATGCCTTGCGGCTCGGGCTAGCCGCCCATGATCTCCCAGTATTTCCTGGCCAAGTAATCCCGGGTTTTCTCGGCTTCTTTCCAGCCGCCGAAGAGGATGTGCCAGCGGAGGACGTCCAGGAAGTTGTGGGCCCTGCGGAAAATGCTCTCAAGTCGGTCCTCAAGCTTGATAAGGAGCCTTACCGGCCAGAGGTGCCTTCCGGCCAGGCGGTCGGCAGCCCGGCCTACAAGTCCGGCCAGGCTGGATATCCCGGGATTCAGGAAATTGGCCACCCGGATCCGGGTAACGGTGGTGTGCTTCACCACGTGGTCGGCTACGAACCTGTGCCATTCCTGCTCCCAGGCCAGCTCCCGCAGGCGCCTCTGCTCTTCGGTTTCCGGCTCTTCCTCGTCCACGGACAGCATCTCCTTGACCCGCTCTTCCAGCCGGAGGTCCTGTGCTACCGGGGCCGGGAGGTCTACCCTCTGGAGGAGCTCCATCAGGTAGTCGTCTTCATCCAGGCAGAAGTCCAGCGCCCGGATAAGCTTCTCATACCTCTCGCGGTAATCCTCCTCTTTCTGCCCCAGCGACCGCAGGGCCTGTCTCAGAAACTGATTTCTCTCCCGCAGGCTGGAGTTGTGCTTCTCCAGGACCAGGATCCTTTCCTTCAGGTCATCGACATCACGGTTCATGGCTGTACCCCCTTAAGCGTAGAAGTGGGCAAACCAGCGGGCATTGGGAACCCTGCCAAGCCGGCGGGCAGGTCCCGTTCCCGCAAAAAAGCCCCCCATAAATAGACTCCCCAAAAGCCCTTCAAGCCTTGGGCGCCAGTGGCTCCAGCGATCGCAAACGGCCGCCCCAGTACCCACCCGGGCTGGCAATCCCGGGTGGTTTCACGGTCAAAGGCAGGCAGGGTTCAGCTTCTGATGCTATTGGGCGGATGTGTAGCTGTAGCAACCCATATGCATAACCATAATAAATAAATTTTTCTAGGCGGGCACGTGAACTAGGACGGGGCTTAGGAGCGATAGGCATCGGTGTTACCAATTTATAGTCAGATCCATAATCCTTTCGGTCAGGCGGGCAATTACCGGGCCAGTGCAGGCTGCTGATTGTTGCTATCAAGGACAGCCAGCTTTCTCGGTAGGCCTAGAGGCAGAACTAGGCTCAAAAAGTTTCCCGGCGACCGTCTGTGTCGTTCTGCTGGGTTATAATGGTTCATGTGAGAAGGAAAGTCGGAAGGTTCGGCATTCAACCAGCGGCGGCATTGTAACGATACGGCTGGCCGAAGGGGAGGGAAAAGGAATGGGCCGCAGGAAGAGCAGGAAGCCCCGTGATGAGGTCGTGAATCTGGACGAATGCATAGAAAACGCTGACTGGACAAAGCGAACCTGGGATCTGCATGGGATAAACTCCAAAGAGGACCTGTACCGGTGGCTGGGGGAGGGGCAAGAGGGTTTCGAGGAAAGGCTGGAGAACTTCAAGCGCCTGCCAGTCTATAGGTGGAATAAAGATAAGCCGGGGTTCGAGTGGTTGAAAGATGTCTGACCCGATTCTTCGGAGGTTGCCGGAAACCGGAAGAAGCTGCCCAGCGGGATGAAGAAGTGCTGTTACTGCGCTGAAATCATCAGAGGCGGGGCAGAAGTGTGGTCGAAAAAGTATGGTTGTTTGGCTCTTTATTGGAGGAAGGCTTTACGAAGAGGCCGAGCATTGACTTGTTTGGTCAAAAGCTCGTCCAGCCAGCCAACGTTACTGGCAGGCCTGTCATGAGGTGGAACAGACTGCATCTTCTATCCCGGTAAGCCTGGTACAGTATGAGGTAGCGGCACCAAATCTGAAACAGGAAGTGGCACCAGAGGGGATAAAGCTGTAGTTTTGCCGGCAATAGTTGGGGACGAGGGAGAGCCGGCCAAAAGCAAGGGAGCTTGAAGTTGCCGGAAAGACACAAGTCTCTCAGCGATATCCGTATACAAACCAGGGGTTAAAGTCCGGCTTTGCCGAGATAGACATCACTGCACACCGTCAGGCGGTGCAGCGATTTACTCGGATGCGATGGAATACGATTAATCTCGGTACAGGGTCATCACATCTCGGGAGAGCAGCAGTAAACGCCCTCAGGGTTTCCAAATCCCTGCGAGGAGGGTGCGGAAAGTCGAAAAGAAGTATTGATTTATAGCGACGTCTCGGTAGGAGGTGAGTTGGGATGAATCTGGACAGGCTGAAAGAACAACTGAAGACTTTCGAGGGTAAGTTTGTAGCAGTTACTCTGGCAGTAACGCTTATCATGATGGGGATTGTGGGTTTCTTGGCTCTTACCGAAGACCAGGAAACCACAAAGGCAGGTTTGGTGAACGGTGCTCGTACTTCCGATTCCGAGATTGCGGTTAATTCTCCAAAATCTAAATCGGAACAATACCAGGAAGGAATTAGACTGCTTGAGCAAGGTGAGTGGGAAAAGGCCATTTATGCCTTTGCCGGCCTGAATCACGAAGCTTCTGAAATACTTTACAACTATGCTTGTGCCGAGGATAGCTTTAGCAACGAAAACTATTATAGTGCCGAGGTGTATTTGCAGGAGATCCCCGAGACTTATAAGGGTCCACTGTCAGAGAAAGTCCTGGCCAGGAAACACCAGTTGTTAAGCCAATTACCGGCCTTAAAAAAAGAACAATTAAAGAAGGAATCAGATCTAGAGGTCCTTAGCTGGAAATGGTACAGATCAAGTAACCACTTCGTGGAAGCAGTAGGGGAAGTCAAAAACATTAGCGGTAGGCCGCTGGAGAACGTCACTGCAGTAGTAAGTTTCTATGCTGGCGACGGAACCTTTATTACCTCGTCCCATGCGCTAATTGAGTATAATCCAATTCTTCCTGGTCAGGTGTCTCCATTTCGTGTAATTGAAACGTACAACCCGGAAATGAAAAAAGCAAACCTTCAATTCAAGTTTTTGTTTGGTGGTACGATAGCAAGCTTTCAGCAGTAGGTAATGTCCTAATGGCAGTGTAAGAATTAAGAGGCCCGAGCGAAGTTTGGAACTGGGAAAAACAAATAATTTCAAAAAGGGGCTCAGCCCCTTGAAATAAGGTACCACCAGTAGAGTCCAGTACAGTGGTGTAAAATCAGTGACCTTGCAAGAAGGAAAGGCCACTGCCCCTCTGGTATTGGACAAGTACCCGTACTAACCAAATTGGAAGGATGTACAGTGGCCCAATACCAGATTGTTGCAGACAGCGAGATTCTGCAGCAGTCATTTATGCGAGGTCAGGGTCTTGCGCATCTTGTGAAAGAGATACTGAATCAGGTGCTTGAAGGTCAGGCCACCGAACAGGTAGGAACAAAACCGTATGAACGTACCGAAGAGCGCAAAGGGTACAGTAACGGTCACTCACGCAAGGCCGCTTAAATCACGCGTAGGCGAATTAAGGCTGCAGGTTCCCCGGTCATGGAACGGCAGCTTCTCAACCGACTTGTTTGAACGGTACCAGCGCAGTGAACAGGCGCTTCTTCTGGCTATGATCGAGATGGTCGTCAACGGCGTCTTTACCTGAAAGGTCAGAGCTGTTGCGGAAGAACTGTGTACCCAAGCCGAGGCTAATGCAGGAATACAAATGGAACGGAAAGACATTTAAGCTTAGCGGTCAGCACGTTAAACCTATTATCAGCAGGGTCCCTGCCGCAGGCAAGTCATGGGATGCCAGCAGCGCACCGGCGGCATGGTGGTAATGGCTGCGTAAGCCTCAGGCCTTTAAAACCCGTGGAGAGGGAGATGTACCTTGAGGGAGCAGTACGTCGACTTGGGTAACCCGCAATTCTGGAGGACCTTGAGGGCGGTGCTGAGAGGGTTAGCAGCCGTGAGGAGGCTCCAGCATAAGAAATACCCCAACGAGTTTCCGAAGGAGCTCCGGATCGTCGTAACGAGAAAGCGGGAAGAAGAGAAATACTAAGGACACACTTCCAAGAGCACGAAGGTGGCAGGCCCGGTAAAAAACTACGGCATCCCTGATGCAAACCCCTTCCTAGAACTACAGCCTTGGCTAAAAGATTCGCGGGGGTTTCTTGTCGAGGACAGCCTGTGTCGCCCTCCTCGGATACAATGGAATTAGGCAGAAGTGGGCCCGGCAAGTTACGGCTGCTCTGACGCCGGGCCCGGGGTGGCTTGTGAAAGCACGGGAGGAGGAAGGCCATGGGGAGGAGGAACGGGTTTCTTCAGACGGTACTGTTGTTCCTTGTATGTTTTGTGGTGGCGGTGGTTTTCATCCCGCAGCCGGTTAGAGCTGGGCCCGCGGCAGGAATGTTCTTTTCCGACATTGCCGGCAGCTGGGCCCGGCCCTACATCGAGGACCTCAAACAGTTCGACGCCATCAGCGGCTTCGCCGACGGAACCTTCAGGCCGAACGACAACGTTACCAGGGCTCAGTTCGCCAAGATGCTGGTTTCTGTCACCCAGGCCCGGGACCGGGTGCTGGCCGAAGACCAGAACGCAGCTGTCTACTACCCGGCCATAGACGCGGACGCCGGCGCATGCAGGTTTGCCGACGTGGCCGGCCCAAGCTGGGACTGGGCCCGCCCCTACATCGGCGGGGCGGTCAAGGCCGGGGTGATAAAGGGCTACTCGGATGGGCGCTTCGGCCCCAATGACTGCATAACCCGGGCCCAGCTTGCGGCCATGATCGGAAGGCTTCTTCCCGACAGGGTGGCCAAGCCTCTGGCCATGAGCGACGTGCCTGGCTGGTGCCGCGCCGAAGTGGCGAAAGCAGTGGGAGTGGGCGCGGTCTCCGGCTTCGCCGACGGGACCTTCAGGCCGGACGACTATGCCACCCGGGGCCAGGTGGCCAAGATGCTGGACTGCCTGATGCGGGGATACGACCCGACCAGGCAGAAGGCAGAACCCTCACCTGCACCCCCTTCCGAAAACCTGACTCCGGCCGAGATTGCCGAGCGGTTCGGGCCGGCCGTGGCCTACATCACCACCGCCGACTCGTCCGGCCGGCCGCTGGCCCGGGGATCGGGGTTTGTGGTTGGGGGCAGGAAGGTGGTGACCAATTTCCACGTCATTAAGGATGCCTGGTCAGTTTCTCTCGCCGTAGGCGGCAGGAGCTACCGGGTGACCTCTCTCGCCAACTACGACGAGAAACGCGACATCGCGGTCATCGACCTGCCGGAGAGCGTCCCTGTCTCGGCGGAGCTCGGGGACTCGTCGGCTGTCAGAGCCGGGGACAGCATAGTGGTCATCGGGAATCCCCTGGGCCTGCAGAACACGGTCAGCACCGGAGTGGTGAGCTTCCCCGAACGGCTTATGAATGACGGTCTCAAGTGGCTTCAGATCTCGGCTCCCGTGTCGCCTGGTTCCAGCGGCGGCCCGGTGTTCAACCTGCGGGGGGAGGTCATCGGGGTGGTGACCTGGGGCTATACCCCTGAAGCAAGCGCCCAGAACCTCAACTTTGCCGTGCCTGCCGACAGCGTGAAGCCGATGCTGACCACGAGCCGCCCGGTTGAGCTGTCGGCCCTGTTTCCGGCTGCCCCTCCGGTGTCTTACTCCGGGTTTGCCGGGTACGTTGAGGACACGTACCGATATACGGCCGTCGGCCCCTACACCTTGAGCTTTTACCGGGCAAGCGTGTTCGAGCTCTCTGATGGCACCATCGCTGTGGACCTTGCCGTAAACCTGGAACAGTCCCTTGAGCTGCTTAATGCGGTGAATGGCGGTTACAGGACAGGTGTCGAAGACTGGTTGCTGTCGATCTACTATGAGGCCAAAGCTGCGTTTCAGGAAAGAAACGTTGGGGTAGGTGTGACCTTGATTGATTATTTCTACACCTACCCCACGTTTATTCCACCTGACTGCCTGACCCTGCAGCCGGACGGTACCTGGTTTGCCATCTATCCGGTGGCAATAGCCGGCAATTTCGGAGGCTACCCCCAGGTAGTCTGGTTCCCGGTGGGCTAGAGACCATCTGGGGCCGGGTGCCTGAGCGGAAAGGCCGGCGTGCAATTCTCTATCTCCTGTCCGGGTTAAAGGGGGAAGGAAGGTCAGCCGGCCGTTGACGGGAGGCTGAGAATCGGCGGACGGGACATGATTGGCGTTGAACCGGGCTCCATCGGCATGTTCCCGAGGAGCGGGCCGCAAGTCGAAACTCGGCATGTTTTCGTCAACTACGTACTGGAGGGATCTCGCGGGATGGCAAGAAAGGTTGTCTCGATGGTTTCTGCGTTCCTGCTGTTTGCCTTCCTTCTTCTGGGATGGATGACTCCGGCCTCTGCTGCGGGGCCTGGTCTGCCCGTGGAAGTCGGTTTCCAGGATACGACCGCCCACTGGGCAAAGGCCTACATCTACGACCTCGCGAGCTACGGTGCCATAAGCGGGTTTGCCGACAACACCTTCCGGCCTGAGGCCAACGTCACCCGCGCCCAGTTCGCCAAGATGCTGGTGGCCGCCACCCAGGCGGTGCGGGAGGCGGCTTCCTACCGGGGAAAGGACCCGCTCTTTGCGCCCATCGCGCTTGACGCTGCCTCCGCGACGTTTGCCGACGTCCGGGGAAGCTCCATGGACTGGGCCCGCCCCTACATCGGCGGGGCTGTGAAGGCCGGGGTGATAAAGGGTTACTCGGATGGGCGCTTCGGGCCCAATGACTGTATAACCAGGGCCCAGCTCGCCGCTATGATCGGCAGGCTTCTCCCCGACTCGGCGGCCAAACCCGTAAGCTTCCCCGACGTTCCGTCCTGGTGCCGCAGCGAGGTGGCCAAAGCCGTCGGGGTCGGGGCAGTGTCGGGCTTCGCGGACGGCACCTTCAAACCCGACCAGCACGCCACCCGGGCCCAGGTGGCGAAGGTCATAGACGGGCTGCTTAACGGCATGGACGTCGCGCCCACGGTCGCCGAGGTCCACTTCATCGACGTCGGGGAAGCGGACGCCATTTTTGCCAGGCTCCCCGGAGGGCGCACCATGATGGTCGATGCCGGGAATAACGAGGACGGGGCGTTCCTGGTGGACTACCTCCGCAAGGCCGGAGTCGAGAGGATCGATGCCTTCATCGCCACCCACCCCCACGAGGACCACATCGGGGGCGCCGGTGAAGTGGTCAAAAACTTTCAGGTGGCGCGCGCATACCTCCCCGATGTGACCCACAGCTCCGCAAGCTATCAGGAGTTCCTGAATGCCCTCATGAGCCGCAGCGTGCCGGTGACCAAAGCCGCCTCCGGGGTAACGGTGTTCGATGCGCCGGGGCTCTCGGTCAGGCTCCTTGCCCCCTGCGGAACCGCGTACGAGGACATCAACAACTACTCGGCGGTGGCGAAGGTCCAGGTCCGCGAGACCGCATTTCTCCTTGCCGGGGATGCGGAGGACGTATCGGAAAACGAGATGCTTGCCTCCGGTGCCGACCTTTCCGCTGCGGTGCTGAAGGTCGGCCACCACGGGTCGGAGTCGCCCACCACTCCCGCGTTCCTTGCGGCCGTGAGGCCGAAGTACGCGGTCATTTCGGTCGGTGCCGGGAACAGCTACGGCCATCCGGCGGCGGAGGCTCTCGCCCGGCTTTCTGCGGCGGGCGCTAAGGTCTTCCGCACCGACCGGGACGGCACGGTGGTGTTCACCACGGGTGGCCGGTGGATCTCGGTGGCTAAGTTGCTCGCCGGCAACCCCGACCGGCCGGTAACCGGGCCCCCGGGCGGGACTGAACCTGCGCCTTCAGAAGTAAAAATCACAGGGAAGGACCTTGCAGCCGAGGTGGTGACCGTCACCAATAAGGGGAGCACGGCGGTCAACCTCCAGGGCTGGAAGCTGGTCAGCGAGGCCGGAAACCAGACCTATATCTTCCCGGCAGTTACCCTCCAACCCGGCGCCTCGGTGCGGGTGTGGAGCGGGCCGAACGCCAAGGACAGCCCGCCCACCGACCTGAAGTGGACGACGGCAAACATCTGGAACAAAAGCGGGGACCCGGCGGCGCTCTACGATGCAGCAGGAAGGCTGGTAGATAGGGTGCCGTAGACAGAACAGCAGCCCCGGGGCAGCCGACTGCCCCGGGCGTTCCAAGGGGAAGGCAGTGATAGCTGCTGATGAGCGGGGCAGCAAGGGGGGGCGAAAGTGTGGCGAAAATAATACAGGCATCTGTTACCATAAGCTCTGACGGCGAAGTCGTTACTGTTTTTGCCGAGCCGACTCCGCCCTACTGGACGGCGGATCCTTGTGCCGACTGTCTCGTAGCCGTGCTGCGCGAAACTGACGGGGAGTGCGGAAGGGAGACCGGGAAAATCGCGGGGATTGAGATTATCGGGCTGAAGGATTTCACGCAGTGGGATGAAATCCCGGATCTGCCCGGGCTGTGGCAGATTGGCGGGGCGGAACCGCTGCCTATAAAGGAGCTGCTGAAAAAGATTCAGAGCTCTCTCAGGCCGCGGCCCTAGAGGAGACTGCACCGCGAATCTACCTTGGGCGGCCGGCTACCCGAGCTTGACCAGCACGTCGGGTGGCTCTATACCGAGCTGGTCGTCGCTCACATACCAGTCCTGGATTCCAAGCTCATCCAACCTCCTGAGCAGTGCCGGCCAGGACACCTGGAAGATTTCCTTCAGCCGTCCCAGGTCCCGAGCGATCAGAAGCTCCCCGTGCGGGCTCAGTATGGACACTTCCCGGCGCACCCACTCTTCCGGCATGAGGAAGTTCCGCGCGAACCGGTCCGCTTCCCGGTCTTCCTCGTACCGGGTCTTGGGACGCCTTGAGCCGGGCGGCAGGTGCAGGTAAATGTGACCGAGCTCGTGGGCGGCGGTCCACCGCAGGCGGCCGCCGTTCACTTTCGAGGACAGAACGCTGAAGAATTTGCCCGTCCTCTTGCTGTAGCTTGTCGATCCGTCTACCTCCGTAAGGGGAAAAAACTCTACCTCGGCGCGCTGCTTGAGGCAGGCAAGCGAATCCACCGGGGGTTTCGCGATCCCGAATTCCTCAAGCGCACCCAGCGCGGTCCGTATTATCTCCAGGGTCCGCGGTCGGGGAGCCATCCTGCTATTTCTCCTTGTCGTCTTTCCCGTTGTCGCTCTTATCCAGCTGCTCTGTCCGCTCTACCCACCTCTGAATTAAGTCGGTAATTACCTTTCGATCTTGTTCCGGTATGTGCCTGGCACGGTACAGCGTTTCGATCATTTCCTCTCCCCAGGCCTCGCCTATTTGCTCCACTTTGCGGGGGGACTCTACAAGATACATATTGCTCCGGCCGAGCAGGTAATCAACACTCACGCCCAGTGCATCTGCGAGCCGCTCTGCTGTATCTATTTTTGGTACGCTCAGCTGGCGCTCATACTGGCTGATAAGTGCAGTGCCCAGACCTGTTATCTCGCCGAGCTTCTTCTGGCTCCATCCCTTCATCTTCCGGTGATTCCGTAACCTCTCCGCAAAAACGCGCATTTCTGCGACTTTTTCGTCCCGCTGCGGTGCCATTTATAACCACCACCCACTCTTATGGTTTCCTTAAGGTATTCTACTACATTGTTCCCAAACCTCCACTAGGGAATAAATTTTTCGAGAAAAATTTGCTACGGGGTATTGTATACCTACCCGGAATATGCTATACTAACGCCTGGGTAGTAACGAGAGAGGGAGGGAGACCTTGAGCGGACAAGCACCCGCGAAGCAGCCACCAGACCCGGAAAAGGTAAGGGCAGTGCTCGAAAGGCTGCCGGAAGGTCAGCGGAAGATAGCAGAACTGGTAGTCGAGGGTTTATCGGTCAAAGAGATAGCAGGGAAGCTAAACGTTAAAGCGGGTACTGTAAGGAAGCAGATATGCCGGATAGCAGACAAGCTGCGAGACCAGAAAATTGACAGGAAAAAACGCGGGGCGGAGCCTGCCCTTTTTTCAGCCCTGCGAAAGATACCTCCTGCGGAGCAGTTTCAGTTCTCCTCACAGCAGCAGACCATCATCCAAGCGAGCCGCACCTGCAGCAGCCTGTTGGAGATTAGCAAGAGCACCGGTATCCCCTATGCTAACGTGTATACCCAGGCAAAAAGGATTCGCCGCATTGTCGAAGCCAAGAAAAAGGACGTTGCTTTCCGCCAGTCCATCGGCCCCGGCCAGCGCCGCCTGCCCGAGATGACGGCCGAGGAACTACTCAAACAACTCCGGCAGGACCCGGGGCGGGTCGCAATCCTCTTCAGGCGGTACGCCTGCGCGGAAAAGGGAGACCCCGAGTTCGAGGTCGCCCTCCTGACCGCTGGAGCAGACCGGGACCGGCTCTGGCGCCAGCGCGGCAAGCTCCAGAAGATCATGGCCGTGCAGGGAAAGGACACTTACATGGCAATGAAGCTCACCCAGGAACAAGCGCGGGAGATACGCGACTGCCTGGAGTATATGAAAAAACACCCGGTCCTGGTGGACCCGGTGGAGAAGACCGTGACGTACATACTGACGCGCTCGGAGGCCGCGAGGCTCGGGCTCGAAGCCACCTCGGAGTGGAGCAAGAAGGTAAGGCAGGAGGCCAGAAGGCTCGCGGGATAGCAAACCTAAGAAAGTAGAAAGGAAGGCCGCTGGGAAAAGCCCGGCGGCCTTTCTTGCTCCAAAGCCTGGACAAGAAAGGGGGCAGTAACAGGTGAAGAGGTTGCTCGTACAGGGGGCAACGACAGCAGATGAGCCCTGGGAGTCCAGGGTTAGGGTTAGACACGCGGCCCTTATTCTGGCGAAGGGAGCCATACGGGCCGAGAAAGCAGAAGAAGTGAGCGAGGGGCGAAGGGAAATAAGCGCCGATGTAGAAGCTAGGAAATCGAGCAGAAAGAGGTGAGATCTTGGTTAAGAAGCGCACCGGGCCCGTCACGGCCGGAGTATACATACGGCAGTCGGTGGAGAAAAGGGACAGTTGTTCGCTGGAAATGCAGGAGCGTGCCTGCCGCGAGCTGTGCGAGACCCGGGGCTGGGACGTGAAGATTTACCGCGACAGCGGGCTGTCAGGAAAGGACACCGACCGTCCTGCGCTCCAGCGGCTCATACGCGACGTGAAGAACGGCGCGATCCAGATGGTAGTGGTCTACAAGCTCGACCGCATCTCCAGGAGTCTCCTGGACCTGCTGAACCTGCTCCATCTGTTCAGCGAGCACGGGGTTGGGATCCGATCCATAACAGAGACGATGGACACCACAAGCCCTGCTGGCCGGGCCATGGTCGGCATCATCGGCTCGTTTGCCCAGTTTGAGCGCGAGATGATCCGCGACCGGGTCCGGGATAACATGCTAGACCGGGCCAAAAACGGGATCTGGAACGGCGGGGTGCTGCCTTACGGCTACGATAGGCGAAAAACAGTTGTCTGTGTGAATGGCCGGGAAAAAACCGTAACCGAGCTGGTCCGGTCAGAAGAGGAAGCCGAAAACGTCCTCCGGTTCTTCGAGTGGTTCCTTGAGCCCCAGGGAGCAATCCGAAAGACTGCCAACCTCGCCAACGCCCACGGCATACGCACAAAAGGCGGAAGTCCGTGGGGAACCACGTCCATGGGACGCCTGTTGAGGAATCCGACCGTGTGCATTGCCGACAGAGACGCGCTGGAGTACTTCACGAAAATCGGCGCTCAGATAGTCTCCCCTCCGTCGGATTTCGATGGGGTCCATGGGATCCTGCCGTACAACCGCCGCGAAGGAGTCAGGAAGACCTCCAGGCCGCGGGATGTATCCGACTGGATCATTTCAGTGGGAACCCACCTGGGCATAGTCCCGGGAAAGGTGTTTGTGGCTGCCCAGAAGAAACTGGAAGCAAGAAAACCGCCCCGTGCCGGCACCGGGTCGAAGGGCCTCCTGGCCTGGCTTGTAAAGTGCGGGTACTGCGGGAAGGCCATGAGTTTCGGCTGGTCGAGAAAAAAGGGGCGTGAGAAGGAATACAGGTACTATTCTTGCTACGGTCGGCGCGACAGACTTGCTTGCACCAACCGGCCCGTCAGAGCCGATGAGCTGGAAGAGAAGGTCCTGGATTTGATAAGAAAGGTGTGCTCCGACAGGGAGTTCCTGAACACCTGCCTGGAAGTGGCCCGCCAGGAGATCGCCAGTCAGGCAGGACCGTTGCAGGAGGAGGAGAGGAGGCTTAAGAAAAAGGCAGCCGGGCTGGAGAACCAGGAAAGGCGGCTGGTTGACGCTTTGGCCAGAGGAAACCTGCCGGTGGATCTGGTCGAAGAGAAGATCGCTGCGCTTCGGCAGGAGATAAGAGCGGCCAGAGCCAGGCTGGAGGAGATCCGGGACGAGCTTGAGGCCGTCGGGATCCGGGACCTTGATGCAGAGGCTGTATATGCGAGGCTGCGCAGTTTCAACGAGGTCTTTGATAACCTGGATTTTGAGGAGAAGAGAGCTTTAATCCGTGACCTCGTGGAAAAAGTGGTGGTAACCGACGACCGGGTAGTGGTCCACCTGTACTACATGCCGCAATCTCTGGCCAATGGCGCACCTGCCTCAGTCCTTGCTGAAGCCGGGTGAGTTAGTAGTTTAGAACCGCACGGTTGCCTATGCGGCTACTTGGGCAGCAAGGTTAGAGACTGTTCCTGTACCCCATTGCAAATCCAGCAGTACTGGAAACGAGTATCTGGCCCATTGCTGGATCGCATTGATATGTACATTGAAGTACCATGGATCGACTACCAGGAGTTCACTTCCCTGTCTGAACCAGAAAGCTCGCTGAGCATACGGTCCCGAGTGGAGGAGGCAAGAAAGAAGCAAAGGGAACGGTATGAAAAGGTAGGAGTGCAGTCGAATGCTGACCTGCCGTCCAGGCTGTTGTCTCGTTACTGTCGGCTGGGGCCGGGAGCCAGGGAGTTGATGCGCCAGGCGTTCAGTAGCTTGGGCCTTTCTCTCCGGGGCCACGATCGAGTCTTGCGAGTGGCAAGGACTATAGCTGATCTCGATAACAGCGAGCTAGTCCAAGAGGATCATTTGGCTGAAGCGCTTCAATATCGAAGCCTAGATCGAAGGGCCTGGCAGGTAAGTTAGATTTGCAAAAATTACGGCTGCAGGAATAAATCTCCAATCGCTGGCCAATGCTATTGCAGAGATGAATTGATTTGCTTATACTGTTAATGCGTTGGCTGGGAGGCATGGGGAGAGCAAAGTAGCTGGTCGGCGGCGGTAAAGAACTAAAATATTTGCCGATATATCTTATAGTACGTGTAGTACGTGTTATCGACATGCTGAGGAGGTTTCGATTATGCAAACATTGTTGGAAAAGACTCGAGCTCTTAACCGATTGCTGCAAAAAACCGCAGGATTGCCGGTAGAGTTTGACGAAATGGCTAAGGTTTTGAGCGAAATGATTCAGTGCAACTGTTACATTGTTGGCAAGCATGGAAAGATACTAGGATATGCATTCGGCGAAGGTTTTGCCTGCGAAGTTATGGAAGACATTGTATACCGCTCTGAGCGTTTCCCAGCCGAATACAATGAGGAGCTCCTTAAAATCAATGAAACCCAGGCCAACTTTAGCCAGATATCCAACGCTTGTGTTTTCAACAAGGAAGAAACCTGCGCGTTTAGCAACAAGTTGACCACCATTGTGCCTGTGGTTGGAGGTGGTCAGAGGCTCGGTACTCTAGTATTGGCTAGGTTTAATGAGCAGTTTACCCCTGAAGATTTAGTTTTAGCTGAGTACGGTGCTACCATTGTGGCTATGGAGATCATGCGGTCTAAGGCAGAAAAGATTGAGGAAGAAGCCCGCAAAAAGGCAGCCGTGCATGTGGCTTTAAATACCCTTTCATACTCCGAGTTGGAGGCGGTTAGCCACATATTCGAGGAGCTAGAAGGTAACGAAGGTGTATTGGTCGCTAGCAAAATTGCTGACCGGGCTGGTATTACCCGCTCAGTTATCGTAAACGCCCTGCGCAAATTTGAGAGTGCTGGGGTAATCGAATCCAAGTCGCTAGGTATGAAAGGGACTTACATCAGGGTATTAAACGATTATTTGCTGGAAGAACTACAAAGGCTCCGCCAATAGGCCCAGGGCGAAAAATGACGCCGGTGGGTTGCAGATTTGGGCTAGTCGGCTAGCATCGGCGGTTAGTTGGGGATTATTGCGCCAGATTCCCAACTTTGCTATACTGATCAAGGCTCATTACGCACCCTATTGGACCATACAGCGGTGCCCAAAGGGTCCTGTACTGGGATGATGAGAGGGGCGGCTAAACCATAAGGAGGAGTATCATGTCAATCATTACCATGAAACAGCTTTTGGAAGCTGGGGTTCACTTTGGCCATCAGACTCGCCGTTGGAACCCCAAAATGGCGCGGTATATCTTTACGGAGCGCAATGGCATTTACATTATTGACCTGCAGAAGACAGTAAAAAGGGTAGAAATTGCTTATGAAGTTGTTAGGGAAACAGTGAGGGCAGGAAAAAGTGTCCTGTTTGTCGGTACCAAGAAGCAGGCCCAAGAATCCATCAGGGAAGAAGCTGAACGCTGCGGGCAATTTTATGTTAACCGCCGGTGGCTAGGGGGTACGCTGACTAATTTCCAAACCATCCGCAAGCGTATTGAGCGACTCAACCAATTAGAAACCATGGAACAAGAAGGAACCCTGGCCATGTTTCCCAAGAAAGAAGCAGCCGCATTGCTGGCGGAGAAGGCCAAGCTAGAAAAGTTTCTCGGCGGAATCAAAGGCATGCGAGAGCTTCCGGGGATTGTTTTTATTGTCGATCCGCGCAAGGAAAAGATAGCTGTCGCTGAGGCCCGCCGCCTGGATATACCTATCATTGCCATTGTTGACACCAATTGTGATCCGGATGAAATTGACTATGTTATCCCCGGAAATGATGATGCTATCCGAGCGGTTAGGTTGTTGTCGAGCAAGATCGCTGATGCTGCTCTGGAAGGGTTACAAGAACGAGCTGCCGATGAGGCGGACCAACTGGAATCGAGCGATGAAAAGTCAAAAGTGGCGTCTGCCTCAGATGTTGACGAAGGGATGGATAACGTTGATCTCGGCTGAACAGGTCAAAGAGCTTAGAGCGAAAACTGGTGCTGGAATGATGGATTGTAAACAGGCACTAGTTGAAGCTGGTGGTGACTTTAACAAGGCAGTAGATATACTTCGAGAAAAGGGCATTGCGGCTGCAGCTAAGAAGGCGGGGAGGGCAACCGGCCAGGGCCTGGTTGAAGCATACGTTCACGGAAACCGCATTGGCGTGCTAGTTGAGGTAAACTGCGAAACTGACTTTGTGGCTAATACCAAGGAATTCCGAAACTTATGCCATGACCTGGCCATGCAGATAGCAGCGGCAAGGCCGAGTTATGTTCGGCGCGAGGAAGTGCCGGAAGAAGTGGTAGCGCATGAGCGGGAAGTATTAAGAAATCAGGCGCTAAGAGAAGGGAAACCCGAGAAAATAGTGGATAAGATTGTTGAGGGACGGCTAAACAAGTTTTTCGAAGAAGCCTGCCTTGAAGAACAACCCTTCATTAAAGACCCCAATAAAAAGGTTTCTCAGGTCGTAAAAGAAGCCATCGCACTTCTGGGCGAGAATATAGTTATCAGGCGCTTCGCCAGGTTGCAGCTGGGCGAGGAGTAGTAGAGACCGGGGAGCGTGTGGAGGTTTTATAACCTAAATGACCAAGCCCAAGTATCGACGTGTGGTTTTGAAGCTTAGTGGTGAAGCGTTAGCTGGGCAGCAAGGGTACGGTATTGACCAGGAAGTTTTGGAATCTATCGCTAGGCAGATCAAGGAGGCCAAAGGACTCGGAACTGAGATTGCGGTAGTTGTAGGTGGAGGCAATATCTGGCGTGGAGTTTCTGCCAGCGCCCAAGGCATGGACAGAGCAACTGCAGATTACATGGGGATGCTGGCAACGGTAATGAATGGCTTGGCACTTCAGGATGCGCTGGAAAGATACGGAGTAGACACGCGGGTACAGACTGCCATAGAAATGAGGCAAGTGGCAGAACCCTATATCAGAAGAAAGGCTATACGCCACCTGGAGAAGGGACGGGTGGTGATCTTTGCTGGCGGCACCGGCAACCCTTACTTTTCCACTGACACCACGGCTGCCTTGAGGGCAGCGGAAATAGAAGCTGAAGTTATATTAATGGCTAAGCGCGTGGATGGTGTATATGACTCCGATCCTCTGAAGAACCCTAACGCGCGGATGTACCGGGAGCTAACTTATATTGAAGTTTTAAATCAGGGCCTAGGAGTAATGGATGCAACCGCGACTTCCTTGTGCATGGATAATGGCATTCCCCTGATTGTGTTTAACATAAATGAGGAAGGTAATATTCTCAGAGCCATCTGGGGAGAAAAAATTGGAACGCACGTGGGGGGTAAAAATGGCCACACAGGAGCTAATCCAGGAAGCAGAACAGCGGATGCAGAAGGCTACTGACGTCATGCGCCGCGAGCTTAGCAGTATGCGCGCCGGACGGGCTACGCCGGCCCTACTAGACCGAGTGCAGGTGCTGTACTATGGGGTTCCCACTCCTATTAACCAAGTGGCAACGATCAGCGCGCCCGAAGCTAGATTGCTGGTAATCCAGCCATGGGATAGGAACGTCCTGGGGGATATCGAAAAGGCGATTTTGAAATCTGATTTGGGCTTAACTCCCAACAACGATGGCCAGGTGATCAGGATTAGTATTCCTCAGCTTACCAAAGAAAGGCGGACCGAACTGGTCAAGGTGGTGCGCAAGAAAGTCGAGGATTGCCGAGTCGCCATCCGCAACATTCGGCGCGAAACCAACGAACAGACTAAAGCCATGCTGAAAGCTGGGGAGATTTCTGAGGACGAACAGCGCCGCCTCCAGGATCAAATTCAAAAACTGACCGATCGGTTTATTGGTATTGTAGACAAGATCGGCGAAAACAAAGTTGCGGAGATTATGGAGGTTTAATTGAAGAACGGCCCTATTGCCTTGACAACTGTAGGTCTGCCCGTGGAAGAGAGCCTCCGTAGGTTAGCCAGTGCTGGGATAGCGGCTCGGATCAATCTAACCATGCCGCCGGAAGGAGCTCACCGGCAAGCTGGGCGGAGGGTAGGGTTGCGCGGCTGGGTAATTCGCGAGACTGATGCGGGGCAGCTCGAACGGTTGGCTCCAGTGAGAGTTGTTCTAGTCGCTAGTTTGGTGTACAAGCAGGCTGAGCTGCAGCAAGCCCCCTCCTAAGAGGGGGCTTAGATGTAGATCTGGGGAAGGAGATGCTGGGACTAATAGTGCTTGGTCGCCTATTTCGCCGCCGGAACCAAGGTGATGGCCAGAAATTATGGGATTTGGTCGATCCGGCAAAGTTGCCGGAACATGTGGCCGTAATTATGGACGGCAATGGGAGGTGGGCTGAGCGTCGCGGCTTTCCCAGGTCCGTCGGCCACCGCGCCGGCGTTGAAGCGCTGAGGAAAATTGTGGAAGCCAGTTGCAACTTAGGAATTCCATACTTGACCGTGTATGCCTTCTCCACTGAGAACTGGAAGCGACCTCGAGAAGAAGTTGATTTCTTGATGCGGCTCTTGCTCGAATATCTGGGACGGGAGCTGGAAGAACTTAGGCGCAAAGGTATCCGGCTTTGGGTTTTAGGCGATGCCGAGAGGCTGCCGGCTGAAGTTCAGCTGCGGGTGAGGGAGGCCATTGAGCGTACTAGGGATAACCATGGCATGCAACTCAATGTGGCTATAAATTACGGGGGTCGGTGGGAAATCACCCATGCGGCTAAGGAGCTGTTGAGACGGTGTCTGGCGGGCGAGATCAGCCCCGAGGAAGTGACCGAGGACGTATTTGCTGATCACCTGTTGACCAAGGGGATACCTGATCCTGACCTTCTAATCCGTACGGCTGGAGAGCTGAGGTTAAGCAATTTCCTCCTTTGGCAAGTTGCCTACTCTGAGTTTTGGTCAACCTCAACGCTTTGGCCGGATTTTGGCGAGGAAGAGTTCATGCAAGCAATTATTGCTTACCAAAACCGGCAGCGGCGATTTGGGGCCATTTCGCCCTAATGGGAGACACGTTTTATGCTGAAACAGAGGGTCATAACAGCAATGGTGGGTATTCCCGTGGTGGTAGCCGTTAGTTACTGGGGCGGGATAGTGTTCCATCTGGCCATAACTTTAGTCCAGCTGGTTGGTCTGCACGAGTTTTTTAATTTTGCCACGCCGCCCGTACGCTCCAAATATGTCAGGGTTATTTTTAGTATTGCTCTTTTCGCTTACAGTGTTTTCTCTGTTGGACATGAAGCTCAGCTGAAGCTGTTTTTCTTTACTTTGTTGCTTATCCCATTCCTCTTTGGAGTGGAGGATTGGGGAGGCTTGACTTCGGCATTTTGGGGGATTGCTTATGTGGGCCTATTAAGCTTTTTAGTAGCCCTGCGGGAGTTGCCTCAAGGTTTTGAGATGGTGATGTGGGTATTTGGTACCATGTGGGCTAATGATACAGCTGCCTACTTTATCGGAAAAAAATGGGGGCACAGAAAACTAGTTCCCAAGATAAGCCCCAATAAGTCTTGGGCTGGCGCTCTAGCAGGATGTGCTGTTGGTGTTGCCGTAGCTATGCTTTTAAACTATTTTTTTCAATTATTTCAGCTGGGACAGATGCTGTTGGCCGCTTTTATCGTTGTAATAGCCGGGCAGTGGGGAGATATCATTGAATCAGCCATTAAGAGAAATGCTGGCGTAAAAGATAGTGGGAGAATATTGCCTGGCCACGGAGGAGTACTGGATCGCTTTGATGGCCTAATAATAGCCTCTCCAGCCATATACTGGTATGTAAGCTGGCTCATTAGGTCCTGAATTAGGTCCTGAGGTGAGGTTATGAAGGAAAAATATTGGCGGGCACTGGTGATTACCGGCATAACCCT
The DNA here is from genome assembly GCA_014360065.1 of Clostridia bacterium. Taxonomy (NCBI): domain Bacteria; kingdom Bacillati; phylum Bacillota; class Clostridia; species Clostridia bacterium. Next base: position 38,647 of record JACIYF010000004.1, read on the forward strand.
TGGAATTCTGACGTCCATTCACTTGACTTATTATTACGTTGGTCCAGCTCTTATTAGGACCTTTAGCTTTTTGCTCCGAATTCTTGTTCCGGTAGTGCTGGCGGTAGCCCTGGCAGCCATGCTGGAGCCGGTAGTCAGCTTCTTGCAACGACAAGTCAAGCTCTCCCGTGGCTGGGCAGCCCTAATTAGCATAGTTTTGCTGGTGCTGGTATTGGGTGGTTTATCATTTATAGCCGTATCCAAGTTAGTTGATGAACTAGGAATTCTACTCTATAGCTTGCCGAACTACGCTGCTTTGTTAAATCAAAATCTGGACCGTCTTCTGGAGTGGTTCAATGGAATAAGCATTGCTGTCAACTTTCCTAATACCATCCAGGAGAGCATTCTTGCTAACCTAGATAAACTTACTTCTTTAGCCGGGAATTACCTTTCTCAAGCCATGAACTATTTGGTGGCTAGCGTTTCCTGGATACCCAATTTCTTGGCTGCTAGCATTTTTCTACTTTTGGCCACCTTTTTCTTCATTAGGGACAAACAGCTGATATTTACTTGGGCTGGCAAGCTTTTCAATGAAAAACAGTCGCGCAAGCTAGAGGAAGTGTATGAGCACCTGGCCAGCATCCTTTTTGGCTACCTGAAGGCTTTCGCCATCCTGGTAATAATAACTACCCTTCTGATTATCCTTGGGCTGAGTATCTTGGGTATTAAGTATGCAGTGCTGGGCGGGATCTTGGCCGGCATCGCCGATATACTCCCTATTGTCGGGCCTGGGCTAGTACTGGTTCCCTGGGGGACATGGTACCTACTTACTGGAGACATGCGGCTTGGCGTATCAATCCTTGTCCTTTATGCTGCAGTGTCGGTTATTCGTCAATTGATCCAGCCCAAGGTCATCGGCGAGAATATCGGGTTACACCCCCTTTTGACCTTGGTTTCAATGTTTGTGGGCTTTGAAGTCATAGGCGCATGGGGTTTGATCCTGGGGCCCATTGTAGTAGTGGTTGCACTGGCTCTGTACCGGTTAGGTATGTTGGGCACCCGGCGCGACGGGCGCCAATAGGGATGATGGGAAAATGGGCTTAGCGCTCTTCGGATCAACAGGATCAATTGGCAGGCAGGTCTTGGAAGTAGTTGATAGCCTAGACGAGAGAGTAACTATAGTTGCCTTGGTGTCAGGTGGTGCCAATTTAGGCCTATTGGCTGAACAAATTAGGAAATACCGCCCTCGCTATGTAGGAATAGCCAAGGATTGCGTTGCGGAGTTAAAGCAGCTCCTGGGCGATTTTCAGTCCGGCCAACTAGTGTGTGGAGCTGACGAATTAGAAGAGTTGGCCCGGCTGCGGGAAACCTCCTTAGTAGTGAATGCAGTAACTGGGGCCGTGGGCTTAAGGTATTCATTGGCTGCCTTGCGGGCGGGAAAGCGGTTGGCGTTGGCCAACAAGGAAAGCTTAGTAATCGGAGGGCACTTAGTGAGGAGCTATGTTGGCGGCGGTGGGGAGACAATGATAATACCTGTTGATAGCGAGCATTCTGCCATTTTTCGTTGCCTGGAGTCAAGCGTCTTGCCGCTTGAGAAACTTATCCTTACCGCCTCTGGGGGGCCGTTCTGGCGGTGGTCTACTGAGCAGCTGGCGAGCGTGACTCCAGATATGGCGCTAACTAATCCTAACTGGACCATGGGACCACGAGTAACCGTAGATTCCGCTACCATGGTTAACAAAGGTTTAGAAGTAATCGAAGCCCATTGGCTGTTTAATGTGCCCTATGAACAGATTGGAGTCTTAGTACATGAGCAGAGCATCGTTCATTCCATGGTTCAGTTTAGTGATGGCAGTATTTTGGCGCAGCTGGCGGTGCCGGACATGAGGATTCCCATCCAGTATGCTCTCACTTGGCCAGAAGGGTCTGCGACCAATTGGCCACGGGTTGATTGGTCCCAGGTACCTAACCTCAGCTTTGCTCCGCCTGATTATGACAGGTTTCCTGGGTTAAAGCTAGGTTACCAGGCTGGCCTGAGTGGTGGTAGCATGCCTGCCGTATACAATGCTGCCGATGAAATGGCAGTCAGGCTTTTCCTCGAAGGCAGGATCGGCTTTCAGGACATGGCTCGACTAATCGAGCTGGCCATGGAAAAGCATGAAGTGATCAAAGAGCCCAGTTTCGATGAGATAGTGCTGGTGGACCAAGAAACAAGGGAAATGGTGACCCGCGAAGCATCGAGGTTCTCGCGATAGTCGACTGGGCTAGAACGGAGGCACAAGGTGTTTACGTTATTAATAGCGCTGGCCGTGTTTGCGGTTCTCATACTGGCCCACGAGCTAGGCCACTTTCTAGTGGCTAAACTAGTAGGCATCAAAGTCTTGGAGTTTAGCCTAGGGATGGGACCAGCCGTTTGGCAGCGGAGAAAGGGCGAAACCCTGTATTCGATAAGGGCTATCCCTATCGGCGGCTTTAATCGTATGGCTGGTACCGAAGGGGAAGAGGAAGATGATCCGCGAGGTTTTAACAAGAAGACTGTAGCTCAGCGAATGGCAGTAATTGGTGCGGGGTCAGGGATGAATTTTGTTTTAGCCTTTGTTCTATTTTTGGTAATTTTTATGGTCTTAGGCCTTCCATCAACAGAACCGATAGTTGGCCATGTCTCTCCTAATAGCCCAGCTGAAATGGCTGGTATCCAACCTGGGGACCGGATCTTGATGGTCGACCAGACTGAAGTTGGCGGCTGGAGCGACTTGGTGCAGAAGATTTATAGCAGCCCTGGTATCAAGCTAGATCTTAAGCTTTTAAGGGGAAGCCAGGTCTTGGATGTTCAAGTGGTTCCCAGGGTTGACGATCAGACCCAGGTCGGCATGATTGGCATCGGGCCCCGGTGGGTGAGGCAGGGGTTCTGGGATTCCATCGTTTTAGGGGTTAAGGAAACGGTCCAGATTACCTCGATTTTTATCGTAAGCATAGTTCAGATGATAACCGGCAAGGCGGAGCCGGAATTAGCTGGACCGGTAGGTATTGTGCAGATGGTAGGGCAGGCGGCTCGTTACGGCATGTTTAACCTTCTAAGTTTTACTGGTATCCTAAGCCTTAACTTGGCTATCATTAACTTGTTTCCCATTCCTGCCCTGGATGGCAGCCGATTAGTTTTCCTGGGAATCGAAGGGATCTCTGGCCGGCCCATTGATCGCAGGAAAGAGAACCTTATTCACCTGATTGGCTTTGCGCTCTTAATCGTTCTGATGGTTATAATCACTTATCAAGACTTGCTCAAGATCTTTGGCTAGGGGTAGAACCAGTTGCGGAGAAGATCTATTCCCATCAGACTTGGAAACAAAGTGATTGGCGGGAATGCCCCTGTCTTGGTGCAATCAATGACCAATACCAGAACCGATGACGTAGCTACCACCATTAATCAGATTCACGAACTGGAGAAGGTAGGGTGTGAAGCGGTTCGGGTAGCGGTGCCTAATCTCGAGGCTGCCCATGCGTTACCGAGTATTAAGTCGGCTATCGGAATTCCCTTGATTGCCGATGTTCATTTTCGGGTCGAATTGGCTTTGGCTGCCATCGAGGCTGGAGTTGACGGTCTGCGAATTAATCCCGGTAATATTGGCTCTATTGAGCGGGTCAGGACCATTGTGGAGGCAGCCAAGAAGACCAATACTGTTATTCGCATTGGCGTTAATGCTGGGTCCTTAGAGAAGGACCTACTAGAAAAATACGGACAGCCGTGCGCTGAGGCCATGGTGGAAAGTGCTATAAGGTATGTCCGCCTATTTGAACGATGGAATTTCAAGAACCTCAAAATATCGCTTAAGGCTTCTGATGTGCATACCACAGTAACTAGTTATCGGCTTCTGGCGGAAAAGGTCCCGTATCCTTTGCACTTGGGCATTACCGAAGCTGGAACTCTTCTCTATGGAGCGGTCAAATCGGCCATCGGACTGGGTATTCTACTGGCCGAGGGTATAGGTGATACTATTCGCGTCTCCCTGGCCGGGGATCCAGTCCCAGAGGTTCGGGTTGCCTATATGATCTTAAGAGCTTTAAACCTTCGCCATCGAGGCATCGAGATTATTGCCTGTCCTACCTGCGGGCGTTGCCATATGGATGTTGCTCAGATTGCTGCTAAGTTGGAAGAACAACTAGCCGAAGTCTCTTGCCCCCTGACTGTAGCCGTAATGGGTTGCGAAGTCAATGGCCCCGGAGAGGCTCGCCAAGCCGATATCGGAGTCGCGGGAGGAAAGGAAATTGCAGTTATTTTCCAGAAAGGAAAGATCGTGGGGCGGGTACGAAAAGACCAAGTCATAACTGCTATGACAGAGAAGGTCAAGCAGCTCTGCAAGGAGGAAAGTAGGTTTGAAAGCAAGTGAACTAATGGCACCAACCTTGCGGGAGGTATCAGCAGATGCTGAAACTATCAGTCAGCAGCTTCTATTACGGGGCGGTTTTGTCCGCCGAGTCATGTCTGGAGTTTATACTTACCTCCCCTTGGGGTGGCGAGTAGTGCGGAAGATTGAGGCTATCGTTCGCCGAGAAATGGATCGGGCCGGGGCACAAGAAATTATGCTTCCCATTCTACAGCCAGCTGAGGTCTGGCGGGAAACCGGCAGGTGGGATGTGTATGGCGAGGAGATGTTTCGTCTAAAGGATCGCCGCAATCGGGATCTGTGCCTAGGGCCTACCCATGAGGAATTGATAACTGATTTGGCTCGGCGGGAGATAAAATCGTATCGGCAATTGCCGGTGATGCTCTACCAAGTGCAGAACAAGTACCGCGACGAATTGCGTCCTCGGGCGGGGCTAATAAGAGGCCGAGAATTTATTATGAAAGATCTATATTCCTTTGACCGGGATACCGCGGGGTTAGAAGTAAGCTACCGTAAAATGCTTGAGGCTTACCAGAGGGTATTTACCAGCTGCGGTTTGACTTTCCGCGTGGTGGAGGCCGATCCCGGGGCAATTGGGGGACACCGGTCACACGAGGTAGTGGCCCTAGTTGATTCCGGCGAAGCTGAGGTTGCATACTGTGATCGTTGTAGTTATGCTGCCAACTTGGAGACTGCTACCTCGGGGTCCACTCCTAAATCTTGGCCTGGGGTTAACCAAGGCGGAAAACCAAAGTTGGTTTCTACCCCTGGCGTCAAGTCCATAGAGGAAGTGTCTGATTTTTTGGGGGTGCCTTCCTGGCAAACCGTCAAGACCTTACTTTTTATAGCTGACGGGGAGCCGGTGGCCGCATTGGTTCGAGGTGACCGGCATGTCAGCGAATTCAAACTCCGGAGAGTCCTTGGCGCTGCTACCTTGGCTATGGCATCGGACCAAGAGACGGAAAGGTTGGTGAGGACCAAGCCTGGTTATCTGGGACCAGTTGGGCTCAATGGGATCAAAGTTATTGCGGATGCAGAGGTTCCGGCTCTCAGAAGTGTGGTAGTTGGAGCCAACCAGGAAGGATTCCACTTGGTCAATGTTGACCCAGGAGAGGATTTTATCTGGGATGAGGTCGCTGATATTCGCATAGTTCAGGCCGGCGATCCCTGCCCGCAGTGCGGTGGCCCCTTGGCTACGGTACGGGGCATTGAGGTTGGACACCTGTTCCAGCTGGGAACTAAATATACGAGCGCCTTAGGAGCCGTGTACACTGATGAAGCTGGTCGGGAGCAGCTTTTGGTGATGGGTTCTTACGGGATAGGGATCGGTAGGACTATGGCCGCTGTGGTGGAGCAACATCATGATGCTAACGGGATTATTTGGCCAGTGAATCTGGCACCTTTCCAAGTGGTAATTGTTACTACCAACCAACGCGCTCAGGCCCAAGTTGAGATTGCCAAGGAGCTTTATTTCCGTTTGAGTAAATTGGGCTGGGAGGTAGTTTGGGACGACCGGGATGAGCGGGCTGGAATTAAATTTGCTGATGCCGACCTCATTGGTTATCCAATTCGGGTGACAGTGGGGAAAAAAGTGGAGCAGGGGCAGGTTGATATTAAGTTAAGGAGCGAGAAGTCCGATACGTCCTGGTCGTGGGAAAGTGCTGTTGGGTATATAGATGGACTGTTACAGGATTCCCTTAAAGCCCTGAGTAGTTAAGCGGTACTATCTGGATACATATTGGGCTGGGCAATTTGGGACAGTAAAAGGCGGTGAGGTAGTCAGGAGATCTCAAAAGGGGTTACTTTATGAACGGAGCCCAAAGATTGCTTTTTGTCTCAGTGTTAGTGTGCTGGTTGGTTGTTGGTTGGGCGTGGGCGAGCGGTGACTTGGTGTGGGCAACAACCAACCCTATCTTCCAAGGTAAGGCCAATCATAAGTCCATAGCTCTTACCTTCAATGTGGATTGGGGACAGGAGTATTTACCGCAAATCTTGGATGTGCTAAAGGAACAAAGGGTTCGGGCGACTTTCTTCATCACCGGCCGATGGGGTGAACAGTTTCCTGAGCTAGTCAGGCGCACCGCTAGCGAGGGGCATCAAATTGGCAACCATGGCTACTTGCACCTTCATGTTAATCAAGCTACAGAGGCCCAAATTGTCTCTGACTTACGGCGTAGCCAGGCCGTGCTGGAGTCGATAGTGGGCAGGATCAGCCCCTTCTACGCCCCGCCTTACGGTGAATGTGAGCCTCATGTCGTTAAGGCGGCAGAGAGTATTGGGTACCGAACCGTCCTATGGACCATTGATACTGTGGACTGGAGGGAAGGAGCCAAGGCCAGTGAAATCATAAGCAAAGTAACCTCCCGGGCTCAGAATGGCGCCATAGTCTTGGCTCACCCGACTGCAGTCATGGCCGAGACCTTACCAGGCTTGATTGCAAAACTTAAAACCAGCGGTTACGACCTAGTAACTTTGTCCGAGATCGTAAGCTAGTTGTTTCAACCACTTTAAGATTGCGCTCAGGTGATTATTCTGTTTAGATGGATGGCCTTCCTAATATTGTTATCCCTTTTTTCAGTTTGGAGCACCCCTGCTTACGCAGGGACCGTTGACGGCCTTAACTTAAGTTCCGACTCCTATCTATTGATGGAGGCCGGGTCAGGGCAGGTTCTTCTCGGGCATAATGTCTTCAGCCCTCGCCACCCGGCTAGTACCACCAAGATTGTAACTGCCATTCTGATATGTGATTATGAAGAATGTCTACCTGAGATAGCTTTAGTTAACCGGGCAGCGGCTTTCTGTGCCGGATCAAGTATGGGGTTGAATCCTAACGAAAGAATAACTGTTCAGTCTTTGTTGTTTGGAGCCATGCTGCCTTCAGGTAACGATGCTGCTACTGCTTTGGCCTACCATATGGCCGGTGGCGAAGAATGGTTTGCCTGGATGATGAACCGCAAAGCTAGGTTGCTGGGAGCTGCTGATGCCTACTTCTGTAACCCTCATGGGCTCACTTGCTCGCGCCACCTGGCTTCGGCGTACGATTTGGCCACGATTACGCGGTACGCTCTTCAAAACCCGCATTTCCGCAATGCCGTAACGCGTAAGAGCAAAGTAGTTGCTTCTGTAGATGGAAGTCGAATTCACTACCTAGTCAACACCAATCGGCTACTATGGGAATGGCCGGATATAAGTGGAGTCAAGACGGGAACTACAGCTACGGCTGGAAAATGTCTGGTAGCATCGGCTGCTCGCTATCCTCGCGAGCTGATTGCGGTTGTCCTTAGGAGCGCTGACCGGTTCAACGATGCTCGAGAGCTCTTGCAATTAGGATTTGCTCAGTTTGATAGTATAAGCATCGGTACGGATACTCTGATTCAAGACTCTATCGGTGTGACTCAGGACAGAGCACTGGCAGCATTGAGGCCATTTTACTGGGCCTTTCCCATTTCCGAAGCCAAGGCGATAGAGAGAAGATTTCACTATCGACAGCGAAGGCTGGAGATCTTCTTCCGAGGGCGAATGCTGGATACGATTCCATTAGCCCCCAATCGGTTGAGGGTCAAATAAGGGCTAGCATAAGGAGGTAAGGTATGCATAACCGAGTAGTCCTTGACAACGGAATTAGAATCTTGTGCGAAGAGATCAAATCAGTACAGTCAGTTGCCATTGGCATATGGGTAGCTGCTGGCTCGCGATATGAGAAAGAAGAGGAGCAAGGAATATCTCATTTCCTTGAGCATATGTTCTTCAAAGGTACCCACAAACGTTCAGCTTTTGATATTGCCCAGAGTTTGGAATCAGTCGGAGGGCAACTCAATGCGTTTACGACTAAAGAATATACTTGTTACTACGCCCGGGTACTTAAGGAGCACTATCCACTAGCGGTGGACGTGCTCTTCGATATGCTCTTAAATTCCAAGTTCGATCCCGAAGACATTAGTAAGGAACAAAAAGTGATTCTTGAAGAGATCAACATGTACGAGGATTCTCCTGACGAGACTGTTCACGATCTTTTCGCCCAAGCCATATGGGATGGTCACCCGCTGGGGCGGCCAGTTCTGGGTTCCAAGGATTCAGTATCGCATATAAGCAGGGAGGACCTGCTGGCTTACATCGAAAGGTGCTACCAACCCTCGAGATTGATAATTTCTGTAGCTGGCGACACCACACCCGAAGAAACGTTGTCGCTTCTAGTACCCAGAGTAGAAGCTCTGGCTCCTCGCCTTCACGACTCCCATTCTGAGAGGCCCCAATCTCAAGGCCAGGTCAAAATAGTAAAAAAACCGACCGAACAAGTACAGATATGCTTAGGGGTTCCCGCCTTTTCTTTAAATGATGAGCGAATCTATGCCTTACAGGTCCTTAACAATGTTCTTGGCGGAGGAATTAGTTCTCGCCTATTCCAAGCTATCCGTGAAAACCGGGGTCTTGCCTACACGGTTTACTCTTATCATTCTGGGTATAGCGATTCTGGACTATTGGCCGTTTATGCTGGCACTAGCCCCCAAAGCGCTGTGGATGTGATTACTATGGCCCTAGACCAGATTAAAGACATCAAAGTCGACAGCATTAGCGATTCGGAACTCAAGCGAGCTAAGGACCAGATTCGGGGCAGTCTAATCCTTGGGCAGGAAAGTGTTACCAATCACATGAGCAGGCTGGGCCGAACCGAGTTGACTCATGGGCGGGTCATAACTGTCGAGGAGGTTATAGACCGGATACACTCAGTAAGTCTCGAGGATGTGGCCCAAGTAGCCCAGGAAGTTTTTGTTCCCGATCTTCTTTCGTTGGCTTGTATAGGCCCCATTAAGGATGAAGATGCAGGGCAAATGCAAGCTTTAGTCAAGGACGCCCCAATCTAAATCTTCTATGACTATGATAATTAGGATAAAAGGTGCCCTAGCAACCTTGACGAATACTTACATTGGTAACCGCAATTAAAACAGAATGGAGTGAACCGCCATGAGCAATGTACTTTACGACCTACTTTCTAACGTACCTATTCCTCCAGTTATCAAGATTAGGCAGCATTTTCCTGCTCAGCGTATAACCGATGTCCCTCAGGCGGTTAGAGAACAGCTGCAGCGCCCTGAGGTGCTATCAACGCTCAAACCGGGGCAACGAATCGCAGTTACCGTAGGCAGCCGAGGCATAGCCAAGTTGCCCGAGATTGTGGGGACGGTGGTGCAGTTTTTGAAGGATCAGGGTACCTCCCCCTTCATTATTCCCTGTATGGGCAGCCACGGTGGAGCCACCGCCCAAGGGCAAAGAGAGGTACTTGCCGGTCTGGGCATAACCGAAGATACTATGGGCGTGCCTATTCGGGCTAGCATGGAAACGGTAGAAATTGGCGTGACTACTAAGGGAATACCGGTCTACGTTGATAAGTTCGCCCATGAAGCAGATGGGATAGTGGTAATAAACCGGGTTAAGCCGCATACAGCTTTCCGCGGCCGTTATGAGAGCGGTCTCATGAAGATGCTTACCATTGGTCTAGGAAAACAACACGGGGCAGAAATCTGTCATGCAGCGGGTTTTAAATATATGCACGAAAATATGCCGGCTGCGGCAATGGTTATACTGGCCAAGGAACCAATTCTGTTTGGAGTGGCTACAGTAGAAAACGCTTACGATGAACCAATGTTGATTCGAGCCCTGACCAAAGAAGAGATTCCTGATCAAGAACCAGGGCTTTTAGAATTGGCCCGCGAAAATATGCCCCGCCTTCCTTTTGAACATATGGATGTCCTCATAGTCGACGAGATAGGAAAAAATATCAGCGGGGATGGTATGGATCCAAACGTAACCGGACGTTATGCTTCTCCCTACGCGTCAGGGGGGCCGGAAGTTGAAAAGATTGTGGTTTTGGATATAACCGATGAATCCCACGGGAACGGCAATGGTCTGGGCATGGCCGACTTTACTACCCAGCGGGCGTATAGGAAGTTTGATTTTCTTATGACTTATCCCAATGCTATTACTTCCACTCTAGCTAATACTGTTCGGGTTCCTATGGTTCTGGACAGCGACAGGCTGGCTATTCAGGCCGCTATCAAGACCTGTAACCGCTTAAACCATAGCCAAGTGGAGATGGTGAGAATCAAGAACACGTTGAAAGTATCAGAGATGCTGATTTCACCACCGCTTGTGGAGCCGGTTAAACAGTTACCCGACGTAGAAATTGTCTCCGGACCACAGCTGCTCGAGTTTGATGCCCAAAGCAATCTGTTGTAAGGGTTGCGGCTGCAAAACAGTTTACCTTTGCGCATGCACAGGTTTTGAGGCATTGCTTTTTCCTAAAGCATGCTTACGACCAAGCTGACGTACTCGTGGGGTTGGGAATATTGCGGCCATTGTAGAGGGTCATACCTTATGTCTGGGCCAATCTGCTTTTTAGCAGCTGCTTGTCCCAAGACGAAGGAAGAGAGGTGAGCAGACGGAAGGCCACGAGCCTCTCGGCCCAGCCGAAAGAGTCTTCATTATTCTAGCTACCAAGCGAACTTCTTCAGCGACATTCTGAAGGAGGAGAAGTGTCAAACCTGTTTACTATTGGCTACTCTGAACAAGTTGCGGGCTTGTGCGCTTCAGGCGGTTAGAAATATCGGTTGCCGTCTGCAGAAGATCATCTACCATCGCGGGGAGATTCTCATTCCGAAGCCTGGCTTTAGGAATAGTCATACTTATTGCGGCTACGCTTTCGCCTTGCGCATTCTGTATTGGGGCACCGATGCAGAACAGCCCCTCCTGAAATTCCTCGTCATCTATGGCATAGCCATTCTGCCTTACTTTCTCCAGTTCTGCCTTAATCTCCTTGATGGATGTTTTGGTCTTTCGCGTGCATGCCGGTAGCCTCTTCGAAATAATTCTCTCTGCCACCTCAGGCTGCATGTAGGCTAACAAGGCTTTTCCCAGTGAGGTGCAGTGGGGTGGAAATCTGGTTCCAACATCAAAATGGGGGCGCAAGATATGGCTGGAATCAATTTTGGTGATGTAAATAATGCTTTGACCCTGAAGATAAGCCAGGTTCACAGTTTCATTGTACTTCTTGACGAGCTTCTCCATATAGTACTTGGCTTCTTCTACCCAATGGAAGCTTTCCAGCATGGCCTTGCCGACACGGTACAGTCCAAAGCCGAGTCTATACTTATTGGTTCTTGGATTCTGTACCAAGTAGTCCTTTAATTCTAGGGTGTTCACTATCCTTTGCACTGTGCTTGGAGGAATACCAGTTCTTGCGCTCAGCTCATGAATTCCCAGTTCTGTGTTACTGGTGAGGAATTGCTCCAGGACCAAGAGCGTCTTTAGCGTGGATTTTATGTGCAGGCGGCCGTCGTCCATTGAGCACGCTCCCTTCTCAAGAGTTGCTCGTTCTACATCGCGGTATGCCCACCGGTGAGAATAGTATACCACTCCTGCGCGGAGATCCAGAGAAAGTTTCTGGGTTTTTAGCAGGAATTCCGCTGAGGGTGGCGAACATCAACACATAAATGGAACATATGATACCGCATCGCGGAATACACTGAATGGGGACGTGATTTTAAAGAAGGGGCGAGAGTCTGGGTAAATATGTCTTCAATGAAAGGGGTTATTGAGCCGGCAAATAGCCAGGAAGAAGCAGGCGGAGAGCCTGGTTAGAAAGGGAGTCCTGTGTAGAAGTTAGCCAGGTGCATTGCCAAAGATATTGCCGCGCTGACAAGACAAGACCACGGACGGAGGTGTATCTGATTGATTGAGATCAGGATCCACGGCAGAGGCGGTCAAGGCTCGGTAGTGACAGCGGAAATGCTGGCCATAGCTGCGTTCAAGGCTGGCAGATACAGCCAAGCTTTTCCATATCTGGGAGGTGGCGGAGAGCGAAGGGGAGCACCGGTCCAGGCCTTTTGCAGGATAGACGATAAGCCCATTCAACTAAAGTGCCAGATTAAAACGCCCGATTACCTGATAGTCCAGGATGTCAGCCTGTTTGAGGTGGTGGACATATTTGAGGGTTTAAAGGCGGGGGGCACGGTTTTAATTAACAGCACCAAAAGTGCCGAGGAGCTGGGCATTGCCACCAAGCAATTCAAGATATATCATTTTCCAGCCACCCAGGTAGCCCTGGAAACCCTGAAGCGGCCGGTAATGAATACGGCTATGTTGGGCGCTTTTGCTGCCCTCACCGGTCTTGCCGATCCGGACTCTTTGCGCTATGCAATCCGGCGGAAATTCCCTGACGAGATTGGCTCACGCAATGTTCTTGCGATGGAAAAAGCTTTCGAGCTTGCCCGGCAGAGTTTCGAGGGGGGTGTGGCTGGTGTCGCTTAATATCGGGGGCATCACCGAGGCAGGGCTGTCGAAAGGAAACAGGACCGGGGACTGGCGCTACTTCCTGCCGGTTGTCGACAGTAATAAATGCAATGGGTGCGGGACCTGTGAATTGTTTTGTCCGGACAGCAGCATTGAGATAAAGGAGAAAACGTGCGTAATTAACGTCCTTTACTGCAAGGGCTGCGGGATATGCGCTAGAGAATGCCCTCGATCCGCCATAACCATGCAGGCCGAAAGGGGTGCTTGAGTTGAACGATAAGGTGGAGAGCCGAGAAATCATGCAAGGCTCTGTTGCCATTGCCGAGACTGTACGTGCTGCTAAACCAGGAGTAATTGCCGCCTATCCCATCACTCCGCAAACCCACATTGTGGAGCACCTGGCGCGTTTGGTGGCCGCCGGCAGGTTGAAGAGCCAGTACATCACCGTCGATTCCGAGTTCTCGGCGGCATCGGTGCTCTGGGGTGCGGCCGCTGCCGGGGTGAGAAGCTACACCGCTTCCGCTTCCCAGGGGCTGCTCTTGATGACCGAGGTGATTTTCAACATGGCCGGGACCAGGCTTCCGGCGGTGTTCACCGCGGTTAATCGCTCCATCTCTCCCCCCATTAACATTCAGGTTGACCACCAGGATGCGATGACCGTGCGCGACTCCGGGATAATCCAGCTGTACGTAGAAAGCATTCAGGAGGCGGTGGACACTCACATTCAGGCCTTCAAAATTGCCGAAGACCGCGAGGTCTTGCTTCCAGCCATGGTTTGCATGGATGGTTGGATCTTAAGCCACGCTTACGAGCCGGTTACCCTCTGGAAAGAGGAAGCGGTGCAGGAATTCCTACCTCCCTTTGATCCGGTCTTCAAGGCCGATCCCCAAAATCCGGTGACCTTCGGAGCTCTGACCGACCCTGATAAAATCACGGAGTTCAAGTTCATGGTGCACGATGCCCTGATCAGGAGCAAGGAGAAGATCAGGAGGGTGGCCAGGGAATTCCAGGAGACGTTCGGCAATTACTACGGCGACCTCATCGAGGAAACCTACACTGAGGATGCCGATGTTATCCTGGTGGCCATGGGGTCCGTGGTCGGTACCATCAAGGTGGCCCTGGAGAGGATGCGCCAGGAAGGAAAGAAAGTGGGCCTGGTCAAGGTGAGGTCCTTTAGGCCTTTCCCGGACCAGGAATTAAGATCGGCTCTCTCCAAGGCCAAGCTGGTTTTAGTGCTAGATCGGAGCTTCTCCTGCAGTTCCGGGGGTATCCTGGGCGGGGAGATAAAATCCTGTCTATATGGCCAGGCTGGTCCTTTGGTGATGGACTACGCCATCGGCATCGGCGGGCGGGAAATCTTTCCGGAAACCGTAATCGATTTGGTTAACCAGAGCGAACTCTTGGCTGAAAAGGGCCAGATCCCTTCGAGCACGGTTTTCTACGGCCTCAACCAGGCGCTGTTATAGGAGGTTGGTCGATATGGAAGCACAAGCCCAAGCAAATTACTTGGCTCCTGGCCACAACGCCTGCCCGGGCTGCGGGGTGGCTATCGGGACAAGGCTTATTCTTAGGGCGGCCGGAAGAGATACCATTGTAGTCAGCCCCACCGGCTGTCTGGAAACGTTTACTTCCACCTACGGCCTTTCGGCCTGGGAGCTGCCCTGGGTCCATCCCCTTTTTGAAAATGCGCCCGCGGTGGCCAGCGGCATTGAGGCGGCACTGAAATACAAGGGCAATGACCACACCCACGTGGTAGTCATCGGCGGCGATGGGGCCACCTTTGACATCGGCTTCGGCTCCCTTTCCGGGATGCTGGAAAGGGAACACGATATCCTCTACGTCTGTTACGACAACGAAGCCTACATGAATACCGGCATCCAAAGGAGTGCGGCCACGCCCTACGGAGCGGTCACCAATACCACCCCCCTGGGCGAGCTGTCGCGCGGCGAGGCCCACTGGAAAAAGGACATGGTGGAGATAGTTCGCTCCCATAATATCCCTTATGTGGCCAGCGCTACCATTGGCTATCCTCATGATCTGATGAAAAAGGTAAAAAAGGGGATGCTGGTTAAGGGACCGGCCTACATTCATGTGATTACTCCTTGTAACCTGGGATGGGGGATTGACCCCGAGGAGACTGTGGCCTTAAGCCGCATGATTGTAAACACCGGCCTCTTCCCGCTGGTGGAGTACGAAAACGGCCGGCTCACCAGCGTGAGGAAGCTCAAGCAGGTGCTTCCGGTGGAAGAATACTTGAAGAAGCAGAAAAGGTTTGCCCACTTGTTTGAGGACGAGAATGCGGAAATGATCAAGGCCATCCAGACCTTCGCCGAGGCCAATATCCAAAAGTATGGTCTGGCCGGTGAGGAGCTATAGGAGGATAATGGTGCCATGGCCCCACCGCCAGAACTACGGCGGCTGTAAAGGGGGCCTAGCCGACATCATCATCGGTGCCACCTATGCCCTGGCCGAGGCCAACGGGGTGGCCAAGGCCTCCCACATCCGGGACAAGCTGGCGGAGATGATCCACCTTACCGAGACCATGTACCAGGGTTCCATCGCCTGCTCCGCCGAAGGCCATAAGCTCTCCTGCGGATCCTACTTCGTGGATCCGCTTCTGGCCAACGTCACCAAGCAGAACGTCACCCGTCACGTTTATGAGATTGCCCGCCTCTCCCACGACCTGGCCGGGGGCCTGATTGCCACCCTGCCCTCGGAGAAGGACTTTGAGCACCCCGAAATCGGCCCCTACCTGAAGAAGTACTTCCGGGGCAAGGCCGACTTTAGTACCGAGTACCGGGTCCGGATTGCCCGGCTCTTAGAGAACATGACCGGGGGCACCGCCCTGGTGGAGAGCATGCACGGGGCCGGCTCCCCCCAGGCCCAGAAAATTATGATGCTTCGCCAGGGAAACCTGGAGCAGAAGAAGCGCTGGGCCTTGGAGCTGGCCGGACTCCGGGCTGACCAGGGTTAGATGGCGGCAACGGGAGACCAGATAGCCGACAAAGGGCTGGGTGCGCATGTGAGTGCTTGTGAAACCTAATCGTTCTTAGAGACGGAGAATCTAGGTAGTGGGGCGGTTGCCGTCGGCCATTGCCGCATCCCAGGTCTTTCGCTCTTCAAGCTCCTCCTGCCAGGCTTGGGGATTGTTTCTTACTTCCGCGAAAGCCCGGTTGGCCTCCTCCAGGAAGAGCTTGCACCGGTTTCCTCCAGTGCCTTGTCAACAATCTCCTGCATCGTTTCTCCGCGCCGTTCGGAGAGGTCTTTCGGGGTGCGCCATGCCGCTTTGCTCACCCCAACTATGGTCAACTTGTCACCTGACTGCAAATCTTACATTTTAAGCTTACGCAAGAACAAGCCTGTTTGCAGCCTTGGCTTCCTTTCTTTCCTGCAAGAGGCCTGCTTAAGAGGCTGGCGAAGAATGCGGTTGCGAGCCCGGACGGACTTCAGCCGTGGCGATGGGGCCGCTCCTGCCTCTTGTAGCACACGGCTACAGGGAATATATTATCACCAGGTAAAACAAAACAAGGAGGTAAAACCATGTTGCGGGTTACGATTTCAGAAAAGGGTCAAATCGTTATCCCGGTCGCCCTCCGGAAGCGCTACGGGCTGTCTCCTGGCGACAAATTGGCTGTGGAAGATAAGAACTGCGAGATTGTGCTCCGCCCCCTGCCGCGTCATCCGTTGCTTAACCTGAGGGGCAAATACAAAGCAGCCGGAAACGACTCCTTAACTGCCGAATTGCTTTGCCAGCGGCAGGCAGAAAGAGCCCTGGAGAAGGAGAGGTCATGAGTCAGCCAAGTTACGTCCTTGATACCTATGCGCTCTTGGCTCTGGTCGAAGATGAACCTGGCGCCGAAACTGTAGCCGGCATCCTGGCCGAGCCTCAAAATATAGGGAAAGTCCTGATAAGCATGATGAACCTGGGCGAAGCCTACTATATTCTCCTACGGCGGAGGGGCAGGGCCGCTGCCGATGAGCTTGTCGAAGAAGCGTTTGCCGACGAAGCTCTGACTGTAGTTGACCTCCCCTGGGAACGCGTGAGGAGGGCGGCGGAGATCAAGTCAGAAGGCGGCTTGTCCTATGCGGATTCGTTTGTCCTGGCGCTGGCGGCCGAGGTGCGGGGACCGATCGTGACCGGCGACCTGGAAATTAGAACTGTGGCTTCCCGGATGGGAATCGCTGTAATCTGGATTGGTCCTGGCGATTGAGGGTTTAGCGAATTCGCCTCCCCGGTCGTAGAGCCCAGGATCCGCGGTGGCGGGATGGTCCCATATGCCAGTGATTCAGGTCGCCGGAAACGGACGTTGACGGTGACAGCAAAGAAACGCCTAGAGTATCACCATCTGCACGAGCAGAGAATGGCGCCAGGGCAGGTGACTGCTTGACAGTTCGAAAACGTTGGATTACTATCAACAATATAAGCCTAGATGGTCTAGGTATTGGTATTATCACTGGCAGCTAGCGCTTGATGTGCGGGAAACTAAACGTCGTGAGAAGATAAAAAGCTGAGGAGGCTATTTAAAATGGCCAGGAGAAAACTGGAAATCGAATTGCTTTATCTGGATCTAGACGTCTGTCAAAGGTGCCAGGGAACGGACAGGAACATGGAAGAAGCCATAGCTGAGGTTTCCCAGATCCTCGAGGCCACAGGTACAGAGATAGAAGTAAAGAAAACTCACGTTGAGACCGAGGAACAGGCCCGGCAACTGGGTTTTATCAGTTCCCCCACCATCCGCATTAACGGTCGAGATATCCAGCTTGATGTCAAGGAAACCCGGTGCGAATCATGCGGCGATCTTTGCGGGGAAGAGGTTGATTGCCGCATTTGGACTTACCAAGGAAAGGAATACACCGTCCCTCCTAAAGCCATGATTATCGAGGCTATACTCCGGGAGGTTTATGGAAGCCCACAAGAAATGCAAGAGCCAAAAGAGCCAGCGCATGATATACCGGAGAATCTCAAGCGATTCTTTGCCGCTAAGCAGAAGAAGCAAGCGCAGGCCGACCGGGCAGTATACTCGGCCACCAGTTGTTGCCTGAGTAAAGACTTTTGCTCGCCCGGCGGATGTTGTGGTTAGCTCTAAAAGCAAGCTGTTTGCCTAAGGGAGTAGTGAATGCCAGATATGGACTTAACTAATCGCGAGTATTGGAACGGACTGATCAAGATGAGCCTCTCCAAGTTTTTTATCCTTCGAGTCCTTTATGCCCAGCCCATGCACGGCTATGAGATAGCGCGTACGGTGGCTGAGGTGACCCGGGGTTGCTGCACTCCCACGGAAGGAACCATTTACCCGGTGCTGCGGGAATTCGAGGAAGGAGGCTATGTCACCGCTAGCTCAGAAGTAGTAAACGGCCGGGAACGCAAGATTTATGCCCTCACCCCTTTGGGCCGAAAGGCCTTTGAGGTGGCCATGGAGGCCTGGCAGGAGGTTACCACCTATATCCTAGAAGCGGTAGAGGCGCGCCAAGGGGCAGAAATCTAAATTTTTTGCTCCTATACATTGCCCATCTATGTATTAAAGAAATGGAGAGGAGCTTGAACCATGGGCATTAACTCACTACAGCAGAGCTTACATTTTTTTGTCACAATAATGGCTGAACTGGCAGCCCTATTCATTGGCATCAGTTTTCTGGTGGAGCTGCTTCGCCAGTTCATTCCAGAGGCCACCGTCCGCCGAGCACTCAGCAGCCGCGGGGGTCAGGGAAACCTTCTTGGGGCGGCTTTTGGTGCCCTTACGCCCTTTTGCTCCTGCTCTACCATTCCCATTATGGTAGGTTTGTTGAATGCTGGAGCTCCCTTTGGGGCCACCATATCTTTTCTGGTCGCTTCACCCTTACTTAACCCTGTCATCCTGGGCCTCTTTTGGGCTATGTTGGGGTGGCGGGTAACGGTCACCTACGCGCTGCTCTGCTTTGCCTTGGCAGTGGCCAGCGGGGCCATATGGGAAAAGCTGGGCTTGGCAGCTTATGTGAAGCGTGTGAGGGTGTTGGGCGGACAGAACCTACAGGAGCAAAGCCACCACCTGGGTGTTCGTCTTATCCGTGCTCTGTCAGGCTCCTGGCAACAGTTTCTTGGCGTCCTGCCCTACTTGCTGGTTGGGGTGGCAATAGGAGCAGTAGTTTATGGCTTTGTCCCCGCCAACTGGATCGCCGGGGTAGCGGGACCGCAAAATCCCCTGGCCATCCCGGTGGCAGCGGCCATCGGTGTTCCCCTGTATATCAGGGTGGAAACCATGATTCCCATCAGCATGGTGCTTCTCGAGAAAGGTATGAGCCTAGGAGCCATCATGGCCCTTATTATCGGAGGAGCCGGGGCCAGCATTCCTGAGGTTAGTCTCTTGGCCAGCATCTTCAAACCACGGTTGGTAGCGGCCTTTGTGTTAACCATTCTGGCGGTAGCTACGCTGGCCGGATATACCTTTAACATTGTCTTTGCTTAAGGAGGGGTTCCTTATGGCGGAAAAGAAAGGATTACTGTCCAGGATCTTTAGCAAGCAGGGAAGCGACTGCTGTAATGTGCGGATTGAGGAGATTCCCGAGGAGGAAAACCAGAAGCAGGGTGAGGGGAAGAATCTCGGTGGCAGTTGCTGCTGCGGGGGACCGGTGCCCAACGCCGAGATCGTAAATATCGATGGTCTTGAAACAGGCATTGTGGGGCTGAACGAGGCTATCGCCGAGGTCAAGAGGCTTAAGCTTACTGATCAGGAGCAAATCAAGGATGAGCTTCTTGCCCGGGTGCGGCAGAGAAACTACATTAGTCCGGGCCGAGAAGAAGCTTACCGGGAAGCCATCTGGCAGGAATACCGCGAGCGCGCATAATGCCGGTTGGCGCAGCCGGTGTATTGGCCCTGGCTACCTTTCTATGAGATTCGGGGCCTCAATTCTCACTTCCTTGTCAGTGCCTAAAAAGGCAAACTGAAAGTCAGGGGCTGCTTCCCGAACTCTCCTTTTGGGACAGCCTCTATTGCGTGGCGGGCCCTAGCCAGAACAGGACTCTGAGCCTATTTGCCCCAGAGACAACTATTCACATACTCAATATTCATGGTCATGTCTGATTGGGGAAGTGCTGGAAGTTTGAATCGCATCCGGTCTTAACTGCCAATGCCTGTAACTAGCGAAAGCATGTCTTCCAGGACTAACCCAAAAACATTAGGTTGACACTCAGGAGCGTTTGAGCCATAATAAAATTATCATATAGCAATATAAGAACATAAAAAGATAGTCGCAACTCAAGGAGAGCGAAAGCGTGGAGCGATTAATAGAATATCTCAAGGTTCTAGCTGATCCCACACGCATGAAAATAATCAAATTCCTTCTAGAGCGCGATATGTACGTCTGTGAGCTGGTATCAGCCATGGACATTGCTCAACCAACTGTATCCCAGCATCTTAGAAGGTTAAGAGCGATCGGCCTGGCGCAGGAAAAAAAGGAAGGCCAGCGCGTTCGTTACCGGTTGGCCAAGGATGTGTTGGATAAATACAAAAAGGAATTAGATTTGTTCCTGGCCGCTCCCATTAAAGACATCTCCCAGATGCAAGAAGAATGGGAGCGCTACGAAGCTCTTGTAGCCAGCGGAAAAGCGCTAAGTTCTTGTCCCCCTCCTTAGGAGTTGTAAAACTTCACATGATGGAAGATACGCATAACCTTTTGCCTTTGAACCTTAATTGAAGGAGATGTTCCTGTGAGCAAGCAGACCAAGTTACTGCTAATTGTAGCCGCATTCCTGGCAGCCTACTTTCTGCCCTTCCAGCACCCCAGGATGCAGAGCGCTATACTAGAAGCTTTTTATATGCTGCAGGAATATGCTAGGGAGCATGTGCTGTTCTGTCTAGTACCCGCCCTTTTTATAGCCGGGGCCATGAGCAACTTCCTTTCCTCCCAGGCGGTCATTAAGTACCTGGGGCCGGATAGCCCCAAGGTGACGGCCTATGGAGTAGGTGCCGTTTCGGGAGCTATACTGGCTGTTTGCTCCTGCACTGTACTGCCCTTATTTATGGGCATATACAAGCGGGGAGCGGGCCTGGGACCAGCCATAGCCTTTCTTTACTCCGGGCCGGCCATTAATGTTTTGGCCATTATCCTTTCAGCCCGAGTCCTGGGTTGGCAGATCGGCCTGGCCAGGGCCCTGGGAGCGGTCCTGTTTTCGGTAGTCATCGGCCTTATTATGGCCCTGCTCTTCAGAGGAGAAGAGCGGGAGAGGACCAAAGGACTGCTCGTGCCTGAAGGAGAGGGGGGACGCCAGCGGACTTTGGGCCAGACCACGCTATACTTCCTGGTCCTGGTCTTGATACTCGTCTTTGCCGCCTGGGGCAGGCCCCAAGAAGATGCAGGCTTCTGGTACGCTGTCTACAGCGTAAAGTGGTATTTGGTAATTGGCCTGCTCATAGCCCTGGCCTTAATTCTAAAGGCTTGGTTTAAGCGCGAGGAGTTGTCTGCCTGGATGGAT